>JBGUUJ010000071.1:0-14403 GCA_045133455.1 Ruminococcus sp. | reverse complement strand
TTATTACACCGTCAAAATTAATCTCTTCACGCAAAATTTTATGAACTTTCTCTGACAGAGATGCAGGATATTCGCTATCCATACATTTCACTATGTTATGCGACACAAGAATACAATCTGAGCCTGACTCTATTCCCTTTTTAAACGGAATGAAATCCTTTTCTTCAAATTCGGAATACGGTCTTTCATCATATGCAATTCCCGTATGCGTATCTGTATTATTCCCATATCCCGGAAAATGTTTCAGGACTGTTCCGAGCTTTTTATTTTTGCAGATTTCAACTACTGTGTTTACATAACGACATTGATTTTCTGTCTTACTGCTGAATGAACGGTAATACATAAATGCATTCGGATCTGACGTTATATCGCAGACAGGTGCCATATTCACATTTATTCCCATGGATAATAGTAAATCAGCTTTTTCAGCTTCATCGGAATTAATCTGTTGCCAGCCACCTTCATAATATGTATCACTAGGTGAAAGAAACGGTTTATCTCTTAGATTCGGATTATCGCTGACTCTCACTACCGTTCCGCCTTCTTCGTCAACTCCGATAAGCATCGGAATCTCTGAAGCATCCTGATAAGATTTTATAGTTGAGGTGATTTCTTCCTTTGTTTTTCCTTCAAAATCACGACCGAAAAGAATGTATCCTCCGAGATGATATTCAGAAATCATTTCAACAGCCTGCTCATTTGGACACCGAACATAGAACATCTGCCCCACTTTCTCTTCTATAGTCATTTCTGAAAGAAGTTTATTAATTTTATCCTGATTTATCTGTTCCTGTGAAATTGTCGTCAGCTGTTCTGTCGTCAGCTGTTCTGTCGTCGGCTCTTCTATTGTAATCGGTTCAGTGACAGATATCCGGGTTGTCGGCTGGGTAGGAGGAGTGTTTTCCGAACAGCCACAAAGAAAAATTACGACTGATAATAATATTGCTGAAAACAATGGTTTCATTGCAAATCACGCCTTTATTAATTTCCTGACTTTATGTTATCATAGGTGTAATTTAATAGTCAAGCAAAAAAAAGAAAGCAATGCCGCAAAAATACGGTATTGCTTTTATGTTGAAAGAAGCATTTCATTATTGTTATTACTTACGGTAACAGTACATTCGGCTTTTACTCCGTTACGAATTTTACATAATATGACTGCTGTTCCCGCACTATTTGCCGTAATTACACCCTGTTCGTCAACAGATACTACTGAAGCATCTGACGTTGTGTACGTTTTGTCATGTGCCGCAGTATCAAATAACATACTCGTTTCAAGCTTATAGCTTTCTCCGATATTAAGGTGAATTTCTTTCTCGGTAAAGCTCATTTCCATAGCCATAAGTTTTACCGTTACTTTGTATTCTGCTGTTATTCCGTCTGAAGTGCAGGCTCTGATTATCGTTGAACCTGTTCCTCTCGGTGATACATTTCCGTTTTCATCTGTAACAGCAACCGACGTGTCTTCAGATGCCCATCTGACAGAGATTTCATCAGTGTATCGGCTCAGCTCAAAATTCTGAAAGGCTTTTTCAGCCATACCGATTTTAACTTCTGTTTCTTCAAACTCAGCCGTAAGCCTGTCTCTTGCAAGGTCATTGAGCTTTTCTGCAATCATAGGTCCGTAAATTTTCTTTGCCGCATATTTTAAAGGATGAATTCCGTCACCAACCTTATCGTCGTCGTTGTACATAAAATACTGCGTTGAAATTTCGTCGTTCACATCACAGAATTCTGTTTCGGTGCTAAAATCAATATAATCTATATCCCATTTTTCAAGAACCTGTTTAATAGTATTCCAATATTTATATTGGTCGGGATTGGCGTTTCTGTTGTGACAGAGCACGAACAATTTGATTGAATCTTTATAATTCTTATTAAGAAAATAGCAAATACTCTCAAGTGCACCTGCTGTTGTGTACTCGTCATATTTTCCGGATTTGTCACTGTCATCGGTGACTTCTCCGATTTTTATGCTCTGGAACAAATCGTTAAAACCACCGTCCAGCAGAATTATGTCGTAATCACCGCCCATTTTCTGAACTCTTTCGAGAATACTTCTGTTACTTTCTTTTGTTTTGCCATTCTGCTTTGCAAGTGTAGTTCCGGCAATTGAATTATTAACAAACGACATATTGTACTCTTCACTGAGATAATTGCAATAGGAATAGAAATCATCACCGAAAATGTTTGTTCCTGTTCCCTTGGCAACACTGTCACCGTCACAGTACATTGACATTCCTTCAAAATAAACAGGCTGATCTGCAATATTTTCTGTCACCGGATAATTATAGTACGAAATAAGGTTCTGTACATACTTTTCAATAAGAGCCAAATCTTCATAATCAGAATTTGCATCTCCGTTGACATCTGCATTTAAAAGCTGTGTTTCTGAAAGTTCTGTTTCGCCTTTGGTATATTTCTCTAAAAGAATAATATCTTCGTTATCAACCTCGCCGTTCAAGTCAACATCACCAAAAACTATCGTGCCTTTACTGTAAAATTCAAATTCTTTATCATCAGCGTATTTTTCAGCAAGTGTTCCGCTGTATCCGTACACGGTGAATTCATTATCAGTTGTGTATCTCTGACGGCTGACAGTTTTTTTGGAGTAAACATCTTTGATGTTTTTCTGTGTGTAACAGGTAACTGCAAGTGCATCTTCACCAATTACAGCTACTGTTGACGGAATTTCAAGCTGAGAAAGCTTTTTGCAGTTCATAAATGCTCCGTACTCAATTGTGTTAAGTCCGTTGTTGAGTACGACCTCACTGAGATTATCACAACCGTAAAACGCCCACCATCCGATTGTTTTTATTGAGTCGGAAAAGATTATTTTCTCTATATCTGAATTACAAAACGCTGTACTGCCGATTGAAGTTACAGTATATCCGTCTATTTTATTTGGTATGTTCAGAACTCGCTCGTTTGAAGTATATCCGACAATTTTCGCAGTATTGTCGTGTTCAAGTGTATATTCCCATTTGTTGTCATCAAAAGTTTGCGACGCTGTATCTTTCGTCCTTGCAGACGTTGTAAATATCGCAGAGCAAATCAGAACAAGTGAAAGAATTAATGATATTGCTTTTTTCATCTGTCCACCTGTAATAAGAGAACGCATATTAACGTCCAATTTGTGTAGAATTATATTCTACTATGAAAGTATATGGTTTGTAAAGACCTGATTTAATTATTTTAAAACAAGATTTTTCGCTTCTGCCTTGTCTATTCCGAGAACTACCGAAATTTCTCCGTAAACCATTCTTTCAGCTTCCTTGAGGAATTTTTCATCTGTGATATGTAGTCTTTTGCCTCTTTTTATCTGCCTGCTCTCCTGCTGATGCAGAAGTCTGATAAGACCAATGAGTTCAAGGCAGTTTCCGTCTGTAATTATTTTCTTGAAGCTGTCAAATCTTTCAGGTTTATTTTTGTTCCACTCGCCGGTTTCAGGCAAGTTTTCAAGAATGTTTTCAATTTCTTCCTTGGAAAGCACTCTTCTCATCCTGCTTACAAGCTTTTCATTCTGCGTCGGCACAAATAATGTTGAAACCTGCGTTGCAAGCGGTTTGAGAACATAATACTCAATTACCGTTTTACTGATTGTTTTTTCAGTTATTTCTTCGATTCTGCATACTCCGTTTGAACCATATAATACAATTTCTCCTACTTTGTACATTTTTTGAGCACCTCGTTCCCAATATTATCTTATTATTAATATCATACCATATTTCAGCAAAATTTGTCATAGGTATTTTTACTAAATTCGCCAATATAAAAATGACCGACGCAAATGCATCGGTCACTTTTTGGGGTATATTGGGTTATAGAAGGAATATATCAAATTTCAATTTTAAACGAAATAAGCATTGGAGAAAACGATGCAAAACTTCCTGACTACATCATTACGTTAATTTCAAAACTCCAAAATAAATTACCTAAAAACACTTAAAAGCAACCAATGCTTATTTCGTAATGCTTGCTTTGTTTATCTTGCAAATATATTGTACAATAAATCTGCGTTTAAATTCAATTGCATTTGCAACGAAATTAAATTATCGATGTAGAATAATCAAAGTATTTTTTATGAATAAATAACAAAATATTTTTATATATCTATATTTAATTTAAAAAAACTTCACCTCATTAGCGAGGTGAAGTTTTCGACAGATAGGTAAATGACTCTCTAACGTGTCCTTTATAAATTATGCTCCTACGATTGAAATGTCTTCATAGTCTACTTCGTAATGCGATGTAACTGCATCGTCAATTACGAGAGCTGATGTATCATTAAGTTCACTGTCAGGGACTATTATCGTTACTCCCTCATCACTTATGTAACACAAACATTCCGAAAAGCCTTTTGCCTTGACTATACTTTCAATACTGTCCTGTATTGTAAAGTTTTTGAGTATCTCTTCGACATTTTTCTGTGCCTCACTCATCTCGTCATTGCTGACATTTTCGAGATTGAGTGTTTCGTTTGCATCATCAATTATTTTATCTTGTGTCGACTGTCGCTTTGTCCTCTCGGTTGCAAAAAAGTTCTTCTGTTCCTTTGACAATGCTGATGTTTCAACTGCTTCATCGGAACTTGCCGATACTGTTGCATTTACATATGATGCCGCTCCGAGTTCTTTTGATGTCTTGTTTGTGTTTGTTCCCGTAAACTGCCAGTTTACATATACTGCTGTTGCAAGTGCAAGTACGAGAGATGCCAATACAATATACTTTTTTTGAAATTTCATAATACTACCGACCTTTATTCTGATAATTTTGTAATACATACTTTTGCTGTTGATATGTCAAGTGCTTTGGTCACTGCCTCTGTTATTCGCTCAACTACAACAGGATCGTCACCACCTTTACATACAACAAGCACTCCTCTTATGAGTGGTTCGATTTCCTTTGTTTTGGTTGTACTGTCTTCAAGATACACATACTCTACACTGTTTTCCATTGTGAGCAGTACCTTTGTTTCTCCTGCACCTTCAATATGTGATATCACCGTTTGAAGGTCGTTTTCTATCTCTGTGCTGTAGGTTGTTACAGAAAATTCTTCTTCGGCTTTCCCTCCTGTTACTGATGTGAAATCTATACAGCTTGACAGAAATATCAATAAAATTCCTGCTATGCCTGATATTATTATCAGCTTTCGTATTTTGTCATTGTCAAACAGCTTTTTGAGTTTCTCTTTGTTTTTACTTTCTTCCATATTCTACTCCGTGATTATACTCGGCATCACCGTGAAGTTCTGCATAGTTATTTCGCTGATTAAGTCTGTGTACTGTATGTCTTCTTTGTTTATGTATATGCTTACTGATGATATGATTATGCTGTTTTCTTCCGTGACTGACAGAATTATTTCACATTTGTTTGTCTGCACTCCGTTTTGAAGAAAAAAATCTGACAGCGTTTGCTCGAGGTTTGCTTTCGTCTGTTTTATTACCTCTTTGCTATAGGCTTCATCATCTGTGGCTGACTGTGAATTCTGCTCTTCGCACTCGGATACGTTTACGTTAAAGCCGTTCACTGCGTTTTTCACGGGTATGATAAGAGAACAGATTATGAATGTACCGAGAACAAGGGATATTATCTTTTTAGTACTTCCGTCTGTTATGAAATTCGACAGAATTGTACATATCAAAGTCGATGAGCAGATGACTACTGCCACTGTTAACAGTTCTTTCATTATCCTTTACCACCCATTAAAAGCACAAGTGCTGTTGAGATTATGTAGACGGACATTATGCAGAGCAATATTGCGAGCAAAGTAGAAAAGACTGTAGTGACACGTTCAAGTAATTTTGCTGTCTGTGACAGACTTAATACTTCTGCCGTTGATTTTCCTATCCACAGAGTTACTATCCACATAAGGCACTGAAGAATTACAGGCAAAAATACGATTGCAATCGTGAGGATTACAAATATTCCTACTCCTGATTTTAACAGGCTAACGCTTCCCTGCACTGTTTTGTAAGCATCCGACAATGCTGACCCGACTATAGGGATAAATGAACTTAGGGTGAATCGCACCGCTTTTGTTGCAACTTCATCAAGCGAAGTTGTTATAAGTTGTTTAAAGGAAAGAAGTGCTGTGAAAATCGCCATTGCAAATCCGAGAAGCCATTTGATTACTTTTGATATCATTGACGTAAAACCTGAAAGATTTATATCAGGTGATACGCTTGATGTTACGCTTATACCTAAAAACATATTGAGAAAGGGTACTATTGCTTTTGACGAAAGCTGTCCTACTCCCTCTCCTGCGGCTATCATCATTGAAGAGTACGAGGCTGAACTGACTGCATTTCCTGAAGTTGACATAATTACAGCCATTATAGGCACATAAGCAAGCATAATATTTGATGCTGTTGTGATGACGTTGCCTGTTGACTTTATTACTGCAACTGATGGTACTACGACTGCACAGGTAACGCATAATGCAGAGGTTATATTTATAGCGGTTGTGACATCATTACTAAGTGTGCTTTTGTAAGCCGAAAGAATTGAACTTAGCAAAAGCAGTGCTGTTATCATTATCAAACCTTTCAGCGGTGATGAAATATTCTCAGATGCTATATTTGTGATTTCACCTACAATTGAGTCGAAGGTTATTTCAGATAGCAAATTTGCATCTGCACTTCCCGCTCCTATACTGTCAAGGCTTTCTTTTGCTTCTTCGGATATGCTTGAATACAGGTCAGTTAAATCATATATCAAACTGCTCTCCTCTGCTGATACTGAAATTGTTGATACTGTCACAAGAATTACAGCGGATATTATTACTGTAATCAGTTTTTTCACGTCTTCACCTCGTTGTTCAGGCTTGGTTATTTATTAATCCTATTACCGTATTAAGAATATCGGAATAAAGCGGTAATGCTGTTATTGTTATGAGTATTTTTCCTGCAAGGGAAACATTACCCGCAAGCGACTGACTTCCTGCATCTTTGCAGGTGTTTACTGCAAACTCTGTTATCAGGCAAATGCCGATTACCTTGAGCAATATTACTATGTAGCTTGTACTTATTCCCGATACGGCTATGATATTGTTTATCGTGTCCATTATCTGCGTTACCTGTGAAAGTACGGCAAGCAGAATAATCACCGATGCACTTATACCGAGCATTATTGCAATCTCACCGTTTTTCGGCTTGAGCATTACCATTATTATTACTGCTATCACGGCAAGCAGACTTATCGAAAGTATATTCATTTTAAAAACCAAACAACTGCTTTATCGTTGTGAACAGTGAGCTTATCTGGGTTATGATAAGCGTAAGCACTACTATCAATCCTGCAAGGGAAGTAAGCATTGCCTGTTCTTCTCTTCCGCTTCGTATGAGAAGCTGTGTGAGTACTGCCACTATGATTCCGACAGCTGCTATTTTGAAAATAAGCTCAACGTCCATTTTTACCTCTTATATTATCATCAATGCTATTGTTGTTCCTGCAAATAAGCCCATTGTTCTGTACAGTTTTGATTTTTGTTTTATATCCCTTTCTGCATCGTCAAGCTGTTTTTCAAAAATTGATTTGTACAGTTCAATGTGTTTCAGTTGTCCTTCAACATCTGTTTTACCGAGTTCCGAGCCGAATTCTTTTAAAAATTCTTTATCGGTTTTGATGAGTGATAAAGAATTAGGAAGAGATTTTATTTTTTCTTCCCACTGCTTTGAAAAAGGTGTGTTAAACTCGGTTTCTTCAAATTTAAAATATTCTATGTCTGATGTCTGTGCTGAAAGCGTTGATATTGAAAAAATATCTGCCGAATTGTATCTTATATTAGTAGACAGGTTTGACAAAAAGACCATTAATTTTTTCAGAAAATCACGTCTTGCAAAGAGATTATGCGAAAAGCAACTGCCTGCTGAAAATCCGGCAAATATGATTAATACTGCTCCTATTATTTTAAGTAGCAAAAACATCACCGATTTCTGAGATTTTTATAATTTCTCCGGGTTTTCTTTTATTGGAAAGAAACACAACTTTTGAAAATGCCCCTGTTTTTACTATCTGTCGGATATTTTCCTTTTGCCTGAGTTCGTAGTCATTTGCTGAATGTACGGTTGCAATTACTGCTACACCGCTGTTCACGGAATGTTCTATCGCTAAAACGTCGTCTTTTGAACCGATTTCATCGCATATGATTATATCGGGTGCCATACTTCGGATTGCCTGTATCATTGCTTCGCTTTTGTTGTAGGAGTCGAACACATCACACATTCCGATGTCATTCTGAAATGCACCTGATGAAGTTCCTGCAAGTTCTCCTCTTTCATCTATCAGAGAAATATTTTTGCAGAAATCTGTTGAAAGAATTCTTGCCAAATCACGCAAAACTGTTGTCTTGCCAGAACATGGTGCTCCGCAAATAAGTATTCCTTTGTCAAACGAACCAAGCCTATCAACAAGTGTTCGCGCACATTCTCGATGCTCCCGAGCTATTCGCACATTAATTGACGAGATATCACGGACATTAACTGTTTTTCCGTTGCTTATTACTGCTGTTCCGCATATCCCTGCACGATGACCTCCGTGCATTGTAACAAAACCGTTTGCTATTTCATTCTGACGGGTATATACGGAATAGTTGCAGATATTCTGGAATGTGTCTACTATATCGGCTCGGCTGACATTAAACATTGAGCCGTCAATTGGTGTGTTTGTCAGTCCTGAACCTGTTGTAACGTAATATGTAATGTCAGGACAGACGATTGTCAGAGGGCGGTTTATTCTGAGACGTATCTCCTGTGCTTTTGTGCAAAGCTGTTCTGCAAGCGGTATAAGTCTTTTTTGTATTGACGGACTGAGGCATCTGAGTGCCTGTCTAAAACGGCCTTTATCATCAATGCTTGTCATTTTGAATTCCTCCTGAATGTTTTACACTTAATACTATGCTGACAAGCTTTACTTTATTACTAAAAATAAAAGACGTACAACCTTAATTGGTCATACGTCTTAAATTTTCTTCCTGAAAAAAAGCTGTCCGTTTTAGATTTAGGACAGCTTTTTGATATTATTCAAGCATACTTTTGAATTCTTCTTCTGAAATTATTGTTATTCCGAGTGACTGAGCTTTTGTGAGTTTACTGCCTGCATCATCTCCTGCAAGAACGTATGATGTCTTTTTAGAAACCGATGAACTCGTTTTACCTCCGTTTGCTTCAATAATTTTTGAAGCCTCACTTCTCTTCATTGTCGGAAGTGTTCCTGTCAGAACAAAAGTTTTTCCGCTAAATATTCCTCCGTCAGACTTTGGTGCTGAGGATTTCATTTTAAGTCCTAAAGCTTTTAAATCAGCAATCAGTTCTTTTGTGCTGTCAAGTGAGAAGTAATTTTCAAGGCTTTGTGCCATTATCTCACCAAAACCATCGATTGCCACAAAATCCGTTGCTTTTGCATTCATTATGTCATCAATCGTAAGGAAGTTTTCACAGATAATCTTTGCCGCTTTTAAGCCAATGTTACGGATTCCGAGTGCAAAAACAAGTCTGTAGAGTTCGTTGTCTTTTGACTTTTCAACCGCTGATATGAGATTATTGGCTGACTTCTCCGCCATTCTCTCAAGATTTATAACATCTTCGACTTGAATTCTGTAAAGGTCGGCTGGTGATTTTACAAGATTTTCAGCAACAAGCTGTTCAAGAACAGCAGGTCCTAAACCATCGATATCCATTGCATCTCTTGCGACAAAGTGGATAAGATGACGCATAAGCTGTGCAGGGCAGTCAGTATTTGTGCAACGTATTGCGGCTTCGCTTTCATCGTGAGACACAGGACTTCCGCAGGACGGACAAAGTTTAGGGAACTCAAAAGGTACGGCATTTTCTGCGTGTTCTTTAACCGAAAGAACTTCGGGTATGATTTCACCAGCCTTACGGATTATAACTGTATCACCTACGCAGATGCCTTTTTCTTCTATAAAATCCTTATTATGAAGCGTTGCTCGGCTTACTGTTGTTCCTGCAAGCTGAACAGGCTCAAAATTACCTACAGGAGTCAGAACTCCTGTTCTGCCGACATTGATTTCTATATTGAGAAGCTTCGTAGGCTTTTCCTCAGGCGGGTATTTATACGCTTCTGCCCATTTAGGATACTTTGCAGTACTGCCTAAAAGCGTTCTTGTTTCAAAGTCATTTACCTTGACTACAGCTCCGTCAATCGCATAATCAAAACTGCCACGCATATTTCCTATACGTTCAATTTCTTCTATAACATCTTCGATATCATCGTAGACATTATAGAATGATGTGGGAAAGCCAAGTTCTGTCAGATAATCAAGACTCTGACGGTGACTTGTCAGCTCAACACCTCTGATTTGCTGAATGTTGAATATAAATATATCAAGGTTGCGCTGTGCAGTTATCTTCGCATTTTTCTGTCTTAGTGAACCTGCGGCGGCATTTCGGGGATTCTTGAAGGTTTTTTCTTCATTTTCTTCCTGTCGTCTTGTAAGCTCATCAAAGCTTTTGTACGACATATAGACTTCTCCTCGCACTTCGAGAAACACAGGTGCGTTTGCTATGCGCTTCGGAAGTGACTTTATTGTTAAAAGATTATCTGTTACATCTTCGCCTGTTATACCGTCGCCTCGAGTTGAACCTCTGACAAATACTCCGTTTTCGTATTCGCAGGAAACCGAAAGTCCGTCAAATTTCGGCTCTACTACATACTGAGGATTATTCGCAACTTCTCTTACCTTTCGATCGAAGTCACGAAGTTCATTATGAGAAAAGCTGTCGTGCAAACTTTCCATAGGTACAATATGAGTTACAGGGGAAAACTTCTCACCTGCATTTCCGCCTACTTTATTTGCAGGTGAAAGCGGTGATTTTAAGCTTGGATACTCTTCCTCGAGATTTTCAAGTTCTCTGAGCATTTTATCATACTCGAAGTCGGAAATCTCAGGTTCGTCCTTGTTATAATATAAGTTATTGTGATATTCGAGCTGTTGTGTAAGCTCTTTTATACGGCGTTCTGCCGAGATTATATCCATAATTTCACTCCGTAATAATTGCAATTCATGTCCCTGCAAATTTAGAATTAACATAACAGATGCCCAATGTGCATTCCTACAGAGTTGCTCATATCAAAATACAACTCTTATCACTTATTGACAGCAGATGTGCCTTTTTCACGCAGGAATGTTGACTCGAGGTCAGCAAGATGAAGCTTTACGGCAAGCGGATATTTTTCATAAGCCTGACTGATCGTATTGCTGTTCTTGTCACCGAACTCGCCCATATGCCAACGGATTGCCATAGCTTCGTCAATTTTTAGGTGCATTTTACGTTCAATAAGAAATACAGACTTCTCTCCGTGTCCGTACGGGAAATGGTCTTCAATTGCGTAGAAAGGCACTTTCTCCCACTGTCCTGTGAGGTCATTCTTGACGTTTCGTGTGGAAACTTTATAGAACTGCGCTTTGCACAAATCATGCAGCAGTCCGCAGATTGCGAAACTCTCTATATTGTCTGTTTCTTCATCAAAATGCTTTTCTACCATTGTATTGAACACGCTTACGGAATGCATTACAAGTCCGTTTTCACAGGCACAATGGTACTTTGTGCTTGCAGGTGCAGTGAAAAAATCTGTGCGCTTGAGCCATTCAAGAAGCTCATCTGCGCCCTGTCGGGTTATATGTTCTTTGTATATTGCGATAAATTCTTCTTGTGGAGTCATAGTTGTTACCTCCTATAATCCGTGTATGATTAAAAAGAGGGCACCCAAAAACTTAGGGTGCCCGTAGTAAGTAAAATTATTCTGCTGATTCTTCAGTTGCTTCTTCAACAGCTTCTTCCTTTACAGGTGCCTGCTCATCTTCAGGAAGTAAAGCACGCATTGAAAGGCTTACACGCTTCTTGTCAAAGTCGATTGCTGTAATCTTAGCCTCAACAGTTTCGCCTACCTTAAGTACATCAGCGGGCTTGTCAATTCTCTTGTTTGCAATCTGAGAAATGTGGATAAGACCGTCAATACCGGGAATGATGTTAGCAAATGCACCGAATGTTGTGAGACCAACGATTGTTGCGTTTACTACTGTTCCTTCAGGATACTGATTCTTGAGGATTTCCCATGGATTGTCTTCAGCATTCTTGAATCCGAGTGAAATCTTCTTTGTTTCCTCGTTGATATCCTTTACATATACATCAACTGTATCGCCAACGTTTACTACTTCGTTAGGATGCTTGATGTGTGTCCATGAAAGCTCTGAAATGTGAATCATTCCGAATACGCCGCCGAGATCTACGAATGCACCGTAGCTTGTGAGTGACTTAACAACACCCTGATATCTCTTGCCGATTTCGCATGTCTTCCAGAATTCTTCACGCTGAGCTGCTCTCTGCTCCTTGAGCACGCTACGGATTGAACCGATTGCTCTTCTGCGTCTGCCCTGCTGTGATACTTCGATAAGTCTGAAGTCAACTTCCTGACCTACGAGATCCTCAAGACTCTCATCTCTTGATGCTGTAGCCTGTGATGCAGGAATGAATACTCTTACACCGTTGTAAAGTACGATTACGCCGCCCTTTACAGCTTCTGTTACTTTGCTTGAAAGAACTTCCTGAGAATCAACCTTCTCCTGAAGCTCTTCCCAACCCTTCTGAGCGTCTACTCTGCGCTTTGAAAGCATAATTGTGCCTTCCTGGTCGTTTGTCTTCATAATAAGAAGCTCGATTTCGTCGCCAACCTTTACTACATCTTCAGGCTTAGCGTTAGGATCGTTTGAAAGCTCTGCTACAGGAATAAAGCCTGTCTGCTTTCTGCCGACATCAACCTGAACTTCGTTAGGCGCAATGCTGAGCACTATACCCATTACCCTCTCATTTGTATTTAAGTTTTTGAGGGATTCTTCAAGTAACTCCTCAAAAGATTCTTCAAACTTTGTTTCACCGGATTTAATTTCACTCATTGTATCCAGTACCTCCTTTATTATCCTTGCAGGTGTGGAAGCACCCGCAGTTACGCCTATGTTTTGTGCTGACTGAACCTGAGCTGTATCAAGCTCATTTACCGTTTCTATCAGTACAGTGTTCGGACAACGCTTCTTGCAGATGTCAAATAGCTTGCCTGTGTTTGAGCTGTGGCGGTCTCCAATCACTATCATAAAATCAGATTGTGCCGCAATCTGGTCAGCTTCAGTTTGCCTAACTGACGTAGCATTACATATTGTATCAAATATTTTTTGATTTGTACATAGGTTTTTAATCTTTTTTATACATTTTTTCCATTCTTTTGTGTCAAATGTGGTCTGTGCAACAACAGAAACGGTTTTATTTTTCTCTTTTAGAACTAAAGGAAGAATTTCATCAAGTTCCTGCTCGTTATTAAATGTGTAACATTCGCTGTTGCAATGTCCTATTATTCCGCAGACTTCGGGATGTTCTTTGTTGCCTGCTATGAGAACAATGTCAGTGTCACAATTTGTTGCTCCGACTATCTTATGAATCTTCCTGACAAAAGGACAGGTTGCATCTTTGAACCCTATGTTCTTGTTCTCAAGTTCGTCGATTACGGATTTAGGTACACCGTGTGAACGTATAACAAGTGTTTCGTCATTATTAAGTTCATCAACTGAATCAACGGCACGGCAACCTCTCTGCTCAAGTTCACGAACCATTTCCATATTATGGATTATTGGTCCGAGTGTACAGACTTTTACATTGTTCTGCAACAGCTCGTCAACCATATTTATTGCTCTGTTGACTCCAAAGCAGAAGCCTGCTGAATCAGCCTTTTTTATACTCACGCAAATCCTGCTCCCTCATCTTTTTGATTTCGTCCATAATTCTGTTTGACGCATCTTTCAGCTCTCTTCTGCCACCCTCGGGCGTAAGACCGAGTTGTTCAGGTGTGAGAGGATCACCGAAGTGAATTACACGCTTTGCAAATGTATACTTAGGGTTTCCGACTACAGTGATACACGCAGGAATTACGGGAACCTGCATCTGCTGTGCCACAAGTGCGCAACCACTTCTCGGACGCATAAGGTCTCCTGTTTTGGTACGACCACCCTCAATGAAGATTGTCATTATTTCTCCGTCTTTTATGAGGTCTTCACCTGTCTTGATTGCCTTATTATCTCCAGCTCCTCGTTCAACGGGAAATGCTCCAAGTGCCCGAATCAAGGCACTAAAAAACTTGTTTTTAAAAAGCTCTGCCTTTGCCATAAAAAACAATCTGCGTTTCTGCCCTAAACCTAAAAGCACAGGATCTGAAAATGAAAGGTGGTTACTTGCTACGATAAATCCGCCTTCCTCAGGAAGGTTGTTTTTATTAACAAACTTATATCTGTAAAAAATCTTCATTATCGGACAGCAGACACCTCTGCCGATTGCATAGAGAACTTTTGATTGACCCATCACATATTCTCCTTTATTACTGTGATTATTCTTTCAA
>JBGUUJ010000070.1:0-13095 GCA_045133455.1 Ruminococcus sp. | reverse complement strand
AAGCGTATTCCGTGTCCCTTTACTTCGATTTCATTATCAAATATGTTGACACCTGTCAGGTAGTAATTGCCTTTTGTCATTGTGCTTGTACTTTTTTCTACATTATATCCGATTGCTGAAATTCCTGAACATACATAGCTTGTATATTTATCCTTGAAATATCCGCAACGGGTGATTACGTTGTCTGAGATAGTTATTTTGGCATCAGTTGGTGTTTTATAGCTGTCTGTTGTATGAGCGGAGGTGTTTCCTTGCTTTGCAAGAACACTTGCGTTATAACAGCCGTTTCCGTTGTTGAGAACGGAATATACAGCTATTGCCCTCGGACTGTAATCAATAACATTGTTAGTTATAGTACAGTTTTGCACACCCTGAAACTGTACGGCAATACTTCCCATATTTTTGAAAGAGCAGTTTGTTACATTAATATTTGTATGAGGTGCATTGTTGATAGATGTATGACTTCCTACTCCTCGTGGACAATTAGAAAAACTGCAACTGTCAATTGTAATATTTTTGCAAGGTAAGTCCTCGGCACGATACCCTATAAAATGATCCTTTACGAGAATATCTACCTGAATAGCCTCATAGGTCAGATTGGACTGAGTTATTTCCTGATCTTTAAAGGTACAGTTTTTCATAGTAAGTCCGTTTACCGCCGCAATCTCCATAAGATGCACTTTATTGCTTTTAAAAGTTGTTCCCGTAAAGCTCACGTTTGAGGCATGACCAACCTTTGCAAGAGTATTAGTTCCGTTCTTACCGTCTAATGTTCCGTTTGTAATGTTGATATTTTTGTATGCGTTGTATCCGGTTGCTCCTGAATTTATCTCGTCGATGTCACCAAAGTGTATCAAGTTTATATTTGTGCTTGTTGATTTTGTGAGGGTTACATTTGTCAACACAAGATTTGTATTGCTGTATGGGCGCAGGCTATGATTCAGAGTATATGTACCCGGCTCAACAGTAATTGTATAAACATTATTTGATGTTGCTTTGTTTTTTGCTGTATTAAGTGCTTCCTGAATCGCATTATACGCACCCTTGGATTGGATAGAACTTTTGCTTACAGTAATTTTTGTTTCTCCGGCAGCGTTAACATACGAAGGTATCGCTATAAACGAGCTTAAAACAAGCGTGATTACTAAAATTTGAGAAATAAAGGATTTTAATTTCTTTTTCATCTTGAACACCTCATATATTAATTATTGTAAAATAATATGGCATATATCGCTTTACATAAAAACAGTATACCATATAAAATAAAATTTAACAATAAGTTACATAAAAATTCCAATTCAAATTGTGTAGGAAAATTCCGATTCAAATTGTAGATGATATCACAAACAACAACGGCTAATCTCAACACAGATATGAGATTAGCCGTTGCTTTTTATAAAATAGTGTGTTTTAGGAAACGAAATTAAGCGGGTCAAGTTTGTCTGAACCGTATCTTACCTCGAAGTGGAGGTGAGGACCTGTTGAGTTGCCTGTAGAACCTACATAGCCGATTGTCTGTCCCTTTGATACATACTGACCTGCTGACACTGCAATTGAACTGCAGTGTGCGTAACAAGTTGAATATCCATTGCCGTGGTCTACGATGATGTAGTTACCGTAACCACCGCCGTCATTTCCTGCGAAAGTTACTGTACCGCCGTCTGAAGCAACGATATCTTGTCCGTTGACACCGCCTGCCGCAATGTCAATGCCCCAGTGCATTCTGCCCCAACGCCATGCATAATAACTTGTTATGTTATGTGTGTATGGCACAGGCCACATAAATGAGCCTGATGATTTGCCTGAAGATGAGGAAGAGGATGACGAGCTTGATGATGAACTTGAAGATGAGCTTGATGAAGAGCTTTTCTTTGAACCCTTTACAACTACTTCGTCAACCGCTTCTTTTGTTATCTTTGAGTCAGTTTGAACTGCGTCTGTCTGAACACCATCTGTATATGTTGTTCTTACAGTTACAATCTGCTCACCGTTCTTGCCCTCAGTCTTAACCTTTTCGTATGAAGAATCCTTTGAATCGTCATACTCTGTTTCTGTCTCGTAAGGGAGCTCTTTTGTGTATGTAATGTCTGTTGAAAGTGCGATTGAGAACTTTCCTTCGGCGGCACTCATTATTTCAGAAACGCTAATAAGCTCTTTTTCTGCGAAGTTTCCGCACTTTACAACAACGTCGTTTGCAAATTCTGTTGTTGTTTCGTCGTCATAATCAGCTCTGTAATCAACAAGAACCTGTTCAAGTGCTTCATTGAGTGCATTTGCATCAGTTGTTACACCGATTAATTCACCGTCAATGTAAAGACCTGTTGCACAGCTATTCTGAATTCCGTCGATTGCCATTGTGATTGAATCAACTGGATTTGAAATCTCATCTGATGTTGATGTACCGAAAATGCTGTTTGCGTTGCCATAATTGTTGTTGCTGTTCTGTGTAGCTTCAGTTGCGTAAACTTCTGTTGAAGTTGTAATTACTTTTGCACTCTGAGCAGGAGCGTCGAGTGCGCTTGCGACTGTTGCACAAGAGAGCATAACAACTGTAAGACTTGCTACTACGGCAAGGATTGCCTTCTTTTTAAGAACTGTATGAGCACGGTTTGCAGTATGAGGTGCACTGTGCGCAAATTTTTTATTTGCAGCAAATGAAATGCCTGCAATAGCGTCTCTTGCTGAACTGCTGAACTCGTCTGAAATGCCTGTTCTGTTTTCAAGATAGCATTTGTCAATGATTGAAGGAGCCTTTTTGACTTTTGCGGTCTTTACGGCTGTCTTCTTTGTATTTGCCATTGAATCTGACTTTGCTGTCTTTTCACTGATAAACGAAACTAGCTTTGATGCGCTTGCGCTTATCTCCTTTGCAAAATAAGAACCTGCTCTTTTTGCAAAGCGAACAGTTTTCTGAGATGCAGTAAGCTGAGTTGTTTTTCTTACAACTCTTTTCTTTTCTGTTGAAAGACTTTCGATTTCATTGAAACCTTCCAAACCAATGAACTTTGTCTTCAAAATAATTTCTCCTATCTCATTAACCGTTACATTTTTGTAACAAACTCAACGATATAATTATAACAAATTGTAACGATTTTGCAATAAGAGAATTAAAAATCGGAATAATAAACATAAAACAAAGTGCATTTTGTCGGATTGCTCTGACAAAATGCACAATATTTCTTAAAATTAATTATACTGTAAGTTATCGGTCGAATAATTAATCAACAGATTGTAATATTCTTTTAAAGCAGAATTTGCTCCGTTTTTGTCGTGTTCTTTGTAATTTCCACACTCAACAGCAGTTGTTCCGGGGATATCGCCAGTGTGTTCTGCGCACTTTTTAATAGTATCTTTTATGAGCTGAAGAGCCTGTTCCTGACTCATATCCCTTACAAGAAAGTAAAATCCTGTCCTGCAACCCATAGGTCCAAAATAGATTACCTTGTCGGCAAATTCACTATTTCGTGCGTAGGTTGCAAAGAGATGTTCAATTGTGTGCATAACAGGGTTAGGGAGAAACGGCGGTGTGTTTGGTTTTACAAATCGCATATCATATGTTGTAATGTCTCCGTCAATTCTTGAAACATACACTCCCGGATTGAGTGTATCATGATTAATTGTAAAGCTTGCTATCTTTTTCATACATATCAGTCCTTATACTATCTTATTTATTAATCATAATCCGCCACATTTGTAAAGCAGACATTGAGATCAACAGCTCCGTCAATACCGTCAACAGTTCCGCTTGCTGAATACTGCCACATAGAAAACTCATAATAGAATGTAGGAACATTCGCATATTCGCAGTACCAGATGTCTATATCTGAAAGTCGTGACAAATCATATTTGAAATAAAGTTCTCGACTCGGAGAGTAGAGCATCGGTGTGTAGCCGAGTTCTTTGATTCTGTTACAGAAAGCTCTTGCACATTCAGTAGCCTGTGCGGCTGAAACACTGTCTGTTCTTGCCGTATCGTCCTTGATAATTTCCCAGTCATAGGCAACGGGGAAGTCGAGCTTGATATCGCCTAATATTTCTTTGACATAGTCAGCTTCTTCGATTGCTTCCGCAGTAGTGATTGCCTGTGAGAAGAAGTATGCACCGACTTTGATTCCGACAGCTTTTGCCCCGTTGATATACTCAATAGCTCTGTCATCAGGGTACATTTCACCTGCATCACCATAACCTCTTCCGCCGACTCTGATGATTGCAAAGTCAACACCGCTTGCCCTGACTTTGTCCCAGTCTATATCACCGCTGTAGGAAGAAATATCAATTCCTTCGAGTGATGCAGCATTTCCGTTTTCATTATAATACTTAAAAGTTGCATCAGCAGTGAAATTGTTGTTATCAAGAGTGTTCACGGGAACTCCCTCGAGTTCTGTAATCCAAATTTCACCGAGAGTGCTGTCGTTGATATGTATTTTTTCTCCTGTAGTTTTTACTGTTGTATCTGTTGCCTCGACAACCTGAGTTTCAGTAGATGGGTTCTGTGCAGAAGATTCGTCGGAACATCCACACATAACGGCTGAAAACATTGTTAATGTCGTCAGAGAAAGGCATAATAATCTTTTCATTTTAATAACTCCATTTCCTGATTTATTAAAAGCATATCATATTTTTATTTTTATGTAAACAAAATCAGTCGAAATTTGTATTGAAAATAATGTGAATATTAAGTATAATATAAATCTATGGTAAAATTATGTAGCTGTGCAATTCTATAATTGCAGTGATTTGTGTTGATGAAAGACGGGTGATAGTGAGTGAAAAGCGTTGGCGTCAGCGGTTACAAGAGAAAAACTAAACAACAACTGCTGAGAGAAATTGATTCCTGCAAGTCATTGAGTCAGCTTTTTGCTCTGATCCAGCACGAGGGCATTGTGCTTCAGATGCACAGCCAGAGCGGAGCGTCAAACATTGTCCGCAGACAATTAAGCCCTAAAGAGATTATCGACAGGAAAGACACACCTTTTGAAAGACTCAGAACAGAGGTAAAAAAAGCTGTTGAAGCACAGCAGAGCAGAGAAGTTATAACTCCTGAAAAGCCAGTAAATAAGCCGAAAAAGAAGTAAATATTTCAAAGTTGTTACAAATACAACAAATATATAACATTTGTTTCAAAATAAGCAAATTAAGTGTCAAAATATTATTATTTTTTTGTACTTAAAATACTTTATTTTTGCGCTATTTTGATATATACTATAATCTGTAAATCATACATTATGATTTGGAGTAATTGGTGAAAGAGGGACAATAATGAAAGCAAAATTCAGAAGAGTATTATCAGCATTGCTTGCAACAATAATGGTATCAACCGTTATGTTCTCGGTAGACGTCAGTGCATTTGCGGCAGAAATTGATTCAGCGGTAACAGTTGAGGAAACAACTCCCGTAGCAGAGCCTGTTACGACAGAGTCTGTAGATCAGCCTTCTACAGAGCCTACAGAGGCACCTGTAACTCAGCCGACTACAACACAGCCTGCTACAACAGCTCCTGCAACAACACCTTCAACAGCTCCTGCACCTGTAGTCGGAACTGTTAAGAACATTGTAAAAACAAGCTTCCTTACAGATAAGATTACACTCGAGTGGGATAAGGTAAGCGGTGCATCAGGTTATTACGTTTATTACTGCAATGCAGACAAGTCCAATACATATACAAAAGTAGCAGATGTAAAGACAAACGGTTGCACAATATCAAAACTTCCTCACACAACTCAGTGTTACTTCAAGATTTCAGCTTACGTTACACAGAACGGCAAGAAGTATGAGGGCAAAGCTACCATAAAGAAAACTGCAACTCAGCCCGGTAAGGCTACAGTAAGTATGGTTCGTTCGTCAAACGTAATTGAGTTCAAATGGAACCGTAACTCACTTGCAACAGGCTATAAGATTTACCGTGCAAGCGGAAGCACAAACGGCAAATATGTTCTTTACAAAACAATCAAGAACAACAAGACAACTTCTTTTGCGGATACAAATGTTCAGAAGGGTAAAGCTTACTATTACTGTGTAAAGCCTTACAGAGAGCTTTATAACACTTCCTACACAGCTCCAAGCTCTGATATCAAGTTTATCTGCGGAATGAGTGCACCGAATTATTCGATGACAACACAGCTTTCAAGAGTCAGCCTTACTTGGAATAAAAACAAGTATGCTACAGGTTATGATATCTATTATGCTACTTCCAAGAACGGCACTTATAAGAAGCTCGGCACAACTAAGAATGATTATTTCAACACAGTAAAGCTTACAAACAACAAGACATATTATTTCCGTGTTCAGCCTTATAAGCTCAACGGTGCGTATAAAACAAAGGTTGTGGGAACTTATTCCACAAAGTCAATTAAGGTTACAAATAAGGCTTACGGCCAGACAATAGGCGATACTTATATTGAAATCAGTATCAAGCAGCAACATATGTGGTTGTACTACAAGGGCGACCTCTATTGTCACACAGATGTAGTTACAGGTAACAATGACGGCTATCATAACACACCAAAGGGTGTGTACAGCATCTTCCAGCGCACAAGAAACACTACTCTCGTAGGTGCAGGTTATGCGTCACACGTTGACTATTGGCTCGCATTTACATATTCGGGTGTAGGAATTCACGATGCAAGCTGGCGTTCAAGCAGTGAGTACGGCGGAAATACTTACAAAGGTAATGGCTCACACGGTTGCGTAAACACCCCTTACAATGCTGTTAAGAAGATTTATAATAGAGTTTCGATCGGCACAAAGGTAGTAGTTTACTGATAAATAATTATAGAATAAAACGGCAAAGTGTTTCGCTTTGCCGTTTGCTGTTATAGAGGTAAATAAATGTGAAAAATGAATTTTTAAATGTAATGAAAAGTAACGTCGGTTATGTAGCAAAATACAATGATTACACAAGAGAAATTCAAATGAGAGCCAGAAGGCTGACATATAAGTACAATAAAACTGAACCTGATGATGAGGAAAACAGGAGAAATATTTTAAAGAAATTATTTGAAGATGAAAACCTAAATGTCTGTATTGAACCTCCGTTTCATTGCGATTATGGGTTTAATATTCATTTTGAAGGATTTGCATTAATTAATTATAACTGTTCAATATTAGATACGTCACCTGTATATATAGGTGAAAATACATTTATTGCACCCGGTGTATGCATTGCTTGTGCAGGCCACGCCGTTCATCCTGAAGAAAGAATGATTGTAGAAACTTCAAAGCCTGTCCATATTGGCAAAATGTATGGATAGGAGCAAACTCAACTATTCTTGCAGGAGTGCATATAGGAAACGGCAGTGTAATAGGCGCAGGAAGTGTAGTAACAGGAGATATTCCCGAAAACGTGATAGCAGTCGGAACTCCGTGCAAAGTTTTGCGGAAAATTACAGATAAAGACAGACTCAACCTGAATACGGAAATACAAATTATAGAATAAACCAAAAGTATAAGGCAGGAAATTACTCCTGCCTTATAAAAATTATTGGCTTGTTGAACTTGCAGTCGTTTCCTTTGCACACATCTTGCCCTGAACATCAGTGTAGTATTCTCCTTTAAGAAGAATCTGTGAAATAGGAACTATTTCATAGCCTTTTTCTTTGATACCCTCAATTACCATAGGAAGAGCTTCAGGGGTGTTGGTTGCACCATTGTGCATAAGTATAATGCTTCCGTCGGTAATTTTATCAACTACATTCTTTGTAATCTGCTCAGGTGTCGGGTCTTTCCAGTCAAGAGAATCAACGTCCCACTGGACGCAGTACATTCCGCAACCGTTCACCGATTTCACGACATCATTGTTATAATCACCGTAAGGCGCACGGAACAGGGTAGGGGTGTTTCCTGTTATTTTCTTGATTTTTTCGTTGCAGGACTGGATTTCACCTGTCATATCAGCAGTTGAAAGCTTTGTCATATACGGGTGAGTGTTGCTGTGATTTTCAACGTCGTGTCCCTTATCGGCAATAGCTTTGACGCTTTCGGGATATTTATCAACCCATTCACCTACAAGAAAAAAAGTGGTTTTAACCTCGTACTTGTCAAGAATTTCAAGCAGTGTGTCTGTCTGTTCGTTTCCCCAGGCTGCATCGAATGACAGCGCAACTTGTTTTTTGTCGGTATCGACGCAGTAAATGGGGATTTCACGGTCGGTCGAGGCTGTCTGAACAGCCTTCACACTTGATGTAATTGCAATTGTTGCCGCTAAAACTCCGATTAAAAGACAAAATCCGATTGACATAAGACTACGTTTTGTAAGTATTAATAAACGCATAAAATCCCCTCCATTTGATTATATGAAGGGGATTTTGGTTTATAACCTTAAAATTTAATCGGTGGTTCCTTAATTTTCAATATGCCACTTGATGCCGTCTTTTGTGTCCTCAATGACAACATTCATTTCCTTGAGCTTATCTCTGATTGCATCGGCAGTAGCCCAATCCTTTTCGGCACGAGCCTGTGTGCGCTTTGCAATAAGTTCTTCAATCTCAGCACTGAGAGCTGAATCATTTTCAGAAGTTTCATTGCTGTCAGCCTTTGCGGTTGTGAGGTCAAGAGAAAGCACCTTGTCAATTTCAGAGAGAACATAAAGTTTTGTTGCATCGTCTGCGTCAGCCTTTAATACGTCATAAACGCTTGTAAGACCGAGAGATGTGTTGAGGTCATTGTCCAGTGCCTCTTTAAAAGTACCGATAAGCTCCTCAGCCTTAGTCATATCAGGTTCACCATCGGCTTTGAGAGAAGAAATTCTCTTGATAAGTTTGTCATACGCCTTTGCAGTGTTGTCAAGACTTTCATAAGAGAAGGTGAGAGGTTTGCGGTAATGGCTCTGTAAGCAGAACATTCTGTAAACAAGCGGATTATAACCCTTGCTTTCAAGAAGTGAAACGGTGAGGAAGTCGCCTTTTGACTTACTCATTTTGCCTCTTGCATCGTTGAGATGAAGAACGTGGAACCAATAGTTGCACCATTTGTGACCAAGATAAGCCTCGCTCTGAGCAATTTCGTTTGTATGATGAGGGAAAGCATTGTCAATACCACCGCAGTGAATGTCGAGATACTCACCGTTGTGCTTCTTGCTTATGCAAGAACACTCAATGTGCCAACCGGGATAACCAAGTCCCCAAGGGCTTTCCCATTTAAGTTCCTGAGAGTCGAACTTTGACTTTGTAAACCAGAGCACAAAGTCAGCCTTGTTGCGCTTGTTTTCGTCCTCTTCAACACTGTCACGAACGCCTACGGCAAGGTCATCCTCGTTCATATTTCCGAAAACATAGTAGGTTTCAAGCTTTGAAGTATCAAAATATACGTTTCCGCCTGCGATATAGGCATAACCCTTCTCAAGCAGAACAGTAATCATCTCTATAAAGCTGTCGATACAGTTTGTTGCAGGCTCAACAACGTCAGGACGCTTGATGTTGAGTTTTTCGCAGTCAGCAAAAAAAGCGTCAGTGTAGAACTTTGCGATTTCAAGAACAGTCTTGTGTTCTCTTTTTGCACCTGCAAGCATCTTGTCCTCACCTGTATCGGCATCGCTTGAAAGGTGACCAACGTCTGTGATGTTCATTACACGATTTACATCATATCCTGCAAAACGAAGATACTTTTCAAGCACGTCTTCCATAATATAGGTTCTAAGGTTTCCGATGTGAGCGTAGTGATAAACAGTAGGTCCGCAGGTGTAGATATTAACTTTGCCTTCCGTATGAGGAACAAATTCTTGTTTAGTCTGTCCGAGAGAGTTATATAAAATCATTTTGATTACTCCTTGCTTTTATTATTTAGAGTTTCAATTTGTTTTTCAAGTAAATGAATTTTATGCTCAAGGTTGCACAGAGCAAGAGCAACAGGGTCTGAAACGTGAATCTGGTCAAGGGTTTCACTTCGGATTCCGTTGACCTTTACAACTCTTGCAGGAACACCTACAGCAGTTGCATTTGCAGGCACTTCGCTTAAAACAACAGCACCTGCGGCAATTCGGGCATTGTCACCGACTTTGAAAGGTCCCAGAACTTTGGCTCCTGAGCCGACAAGTACATTGTTGCCCAGTGTCGGGTGACGTTTACCGGTGTCCTTACCTGTACCGCCGAGGGTTACGTTCTGATATATGGTGCAGTTGTCACCGATAATTGTAGTTTCACCGACAACAACGCCCATTCCGTGGTCAATGAAAAGACCTTTCCCGATAGTTGCACCGGGGTGGATTTCAATACCTGTCTTATGACGACTTCGCTGTGAAATCCATCGTGCTATAAATTTAAAATTGTGTCTATAGAACCAGTTAGCTTTTCGGTGCGACCTGACAGCCTTGAAGCCTGAATAGAGAAAATAAACTTCAAATTTATTCCTTGCTGCAGGGTCACGTTCAAGCACGGCATTAAGATCAGATTTTAATGTTCTGAACAAATTATCACATCCGATATAGGAAATTTACATTTCTGATATGAAGTGTCTGTTTTGCAAAATATATATTACGCCTGAAATAATGGCGAAAATTGTTGAAATCCAGATAAGCACCATTCCTGCAATTTGAAACGTATTTTCTAAAGTAAAATAAATGTCAACTGTTAATGCTGTGTTTACTAAAAAATCAAGAATTGACTGAAAAATAAGAATTACAATAACAGCAATCATCTGAGTAACGGTTTTGACTTTACCCCAGATATTGGCGGCAACAACTTGACCTTTTGAAGCCGCAATCAGTCGTATTGAAGTCACGGCAAACTCTCTGAAAAGGACGATTATGACGGCGATACAGTCACACAGACCGTTCTGCACAAAACAGAGGAGAGCCGCAAGAACGAGAATTTTGTCTGCAAGCGGGTCTGCAAACTTACCAAAATCAGTAACAAGATTGCGTTTTCTTGCAATTTTCCCGTCAAACAAATCGGTAAGAGATGCCGCAATAAATATAATCAGAGCAACAACATTATTGAATGGGAAATCAATCAGCAATGTTGCCACAAATAACGGAACGAGAGCTATTCGTCCTACTGTCAGTTTATTAGGTAAATTCATATTGTTTCCTCTTTATTTTAACTTTGAGAAGATAGGTTTAGAGTGGTTTAAACGTTAGATTCCCAACCAATTACTTGATGTATTTGTGACTGCTACATTTCTTGCATAAAAGTCGTGCACAAAAGTTTTATAAATTTAATCCTATCTGCCCGAATTGCGTGTCGAGTTATTCGACAGCTTCACCAATCGGGTCGCAACCCATATAATCGGTAATTTTAACTTTTACAAAGTCGCCTGCCTTTGGCTTTTTATCCCCACAGTTAAAGAACACACAGCCGTCAACCTCAGGTGCGTCTGCATAGGTTCTGCCAAAGAAACACTCTGCAAGCTTGTCAAAGCCTTCAACAAGAACTTCAATTTCCTTGCCTATCAGGCTTTCGCAGTACTCAGCCATAACACTTTGCTGATGTTCCATAATTATGTCAGCACGTTTCTGTTTTATGTCATCGTCAATCTGGTCAGGCATAAGAGCCGCCTTTGTGTCCTCTTCCTTTGAATAAGGGAAGCAACCGAGTCTTTGAAATTTGATTTCAGCGGCAAACTCTGCCAACTCTTCAAAATGCTCTTCAGTTTCACCCGGAAAGCCTGTAATAAAGGTTGAACGGAAAATCACATCAGGCATTTTTTCTTTGATTTTGTTGAGAAGAGCAGTAAGACTTTCTCTGTTGCCACGACGATTCATTTTCTTGAGAATTTCACCGTTGCAATGTTGAAGGGGAATGTCGATGTATTTTACAATCTTTTCCTCTTCAGCCATAACGTCGATAAGCTCATCGGTGATTCTGTCAGGGTAACAGTATAAAACTCTTATCCATTTAAAGCCGTCGATTTTACAGAGCCTTTTAAGAAGTTTTGCAAGATAGGGTTCGCCAAATAAATCCTCACCGTAACGTGTTGTGTCCTGAGCAATCACGTTAAGTTCCTTAACACCGTTTTTTGCAAGAGTTTCGGCTTCTTTGATAACGTCATCAGGCTGTCTGCTTCTAAAATGACCTCTGATAAGAGGAATAGCGCAGTATGTACAGCAGTTGTCACAACCTTCTGCAACCTTAATGTATGCGGTGTATGAAGGGGTTGACTGAACTCTTCCGCCCTCAAGAGGCAGACAGGATTTGTCAGGGAAAAATTCGTTTTTCTTGCCGTTTAATGCATCAAGTACAACATCGGCGATTTTTTGATTTGCACCAATTCCGATTGCAGCGTCAATCTCGTAAAGCTGTTTTGTGATTTCATTTTGATATCTTTCAGCAAGGCAACCTGTAACAATAATAGCCTTGATTGTGCCTTCCTGCTTGAGCTTTCCAAGCTCGATAATTTCGTCAATGCTTTCCTGTTTTGCAGAGTCGATAAAACCGCAGGTGTTTACAATTACCGCATCTGCATCTGCAGGATCGTTTACAATTGTGAAACCTTTGCTTTTGAGTGTAAACAAGAGCATTTCGGCGTCAACCTGATTTTTTGCACAACCAAGTGATACTATGCCAACTTTATAATTCATATTAATCTTCCTCTGAGTATTCTTCAAGAACGCTTCGGATATCGTCCCAACGGTATCCGAGCCTTTGCAAAGCCGAAACAGCTCTGCGTCTGATTTTTTCATCACTGAGATTTCTGTATTTTTTATCGATGACCTGCCTAATCTGGTTACGCTCATCGACTTCTGTATTTTCAAGAATTTCTTCCGCAAGTTCCTTATCAATTCCTTTTCGGGAAAGCTCATAAATTGCGGCATTCTTTGACATATGCTTTGAAAAAAGCAATTTTTTTGCATATCTTTGAGCGTAAGCCTCATCGTTGACAAGACCGAGTTCTTCCATACGCTCAACGGCTTTTTCTGCCGACTCCTCATCGCAGGTACGCTTGATTTTATCGGTAAGTTCCTTTTTTGAGTGGTCACGATAGGAAATAAGCCACAATGCTTTTTCCTTGGCACGTCTTTCGTTGCTGAGATTAATAATTTCGTGCAGATCCTCGTCGTCAATTTCTCTGCCGACATCAAATCTGTTTTCAATCAATGTGCGTGAATCGAGGTTCATTACAAATTCACCGTCGATATACAGCGCACTCATAGCCTTTCTTCTC
>JBGUUJ010000069.1:0-15107 GCA_045133455.1 Ruminococcus sp. | reverse complement strand
TTACAAATCTGCTCTTTGCAATACCTGCAGGTTTATTCTTCGCAATTTTCTGGGCAATAAATACTCTTACAGGCATAAATTCAAACTTCATACTTTTCTTAACTGCGATTCCTGTTTTCCCGTTTTATGCGGGTGTGGTACAGGTTACTTCCCATATGGTGAGGGGAGAAGAAGATGTTGCTGTTTTCTCTAACTTTAAGGCAGGAGTCAAGGATAATTTTCTTCGATTCCTGATTCACGGAGTTATAGTTTACTTTGCAATATTTTTCAGTTACTATTCAATACTTATATATTCAAAATTCGGCAGTGTAAACAATATGTATTATGTTTTTCTTGCTGTAAGCATAATAATTACAATTTTCTTTTTGTTTGCATTCTACTATGTTCCGTCAATGACGGTAACTTTTGATATCTCTATGAAGCATATCTATAAAAACAGTGCACTTATGACATTCGGTGAATTTAAGCATAATTTAATTGCGACATTCGGATTGTTTGTATTGTTTCTCATATGTGCAACAGTCCTTATGTGTTGCGTAGTAACCATAGCTGTAATTATTGCGACAATAGTACTTGCATTTCTCATTTTGCCGTCAATTGTATCTTTTGTTATAAACTCGGCAGTATATAAACCGATGTATAATATGATAGTTGGTGGAGAAGAGAAGAGTAAAGAGATAGACAAAAAAATGGAGAACCGTAGAAAGGGACAGCTTTTCGACGATATAGAAGAGGAAAAGTCTAATATTGCTAAAGGTTTTGAAAATATTAGTGTCGATGAAAACGATGACGCTGATGAATATATCTATCATAACGGAAAGATGGTAAAACGCAGTGTGCTTCTAAAAATGAAGAAGGAAGCTGAAAACAGGGAGGCTGACTGATATGGCAGGACGACACAGCGCAAAATCCTCAAATTCTTTAATAAAAATAATCAGCATAATTGCAATTATAGTTATATTAGTTGTATGCACAGTAATTGTAGTGAACATTTTTACAAACAATGAGCAGTCTGTAAGTGAAACTACAGCAAGTACTCAGCAGACAACTACAGTTAATGAAGAAACTACCGCAGAAGCCGAATTAACAACATCGGAGCCTACAACAGAGCAGGGCGTAACCGCTGACCCGTCAACGCAAGAAACTCAGGTAGTTGTAGTGCCGACACAGAATGGTGAAGACGTAAGCTATTTCAATGCAACTTTTGTTCCTTACAAGGCTATTGATACAGTTACCGATACTGAATGTACATTGAAAGAAGTTTTCGGTTCATCTTATGCAGGTGGGGTAATCACTTTTAACAGTGACGGAACATTCTCTGATTCATTACTGTCATCTTCAATCAATAAGGGTGCATATGTTGTCGAAGGTGAAACCATAAGTGCAACGTATGAGAACGATAAGAATATGTCAATTTCAGTACAAAGCTGGGATGGTGATACGCCATCAGAGTTTGTTATAAACTACGGCGGTTATGATGTTTATTTCGGACTGTAAGTTGGTGATAATATGAGTAAGAAGAAAAAGAATACTAAGAACACAAAGATTTCAAAACCTGAAAATAAAAAGAAAGTTAAAATACTTCCTTTGATTATAGGAACACTTTTATGTGTAGCTTTAGTTGTTACAATTATTGTTATTTCAATGAAATCATGGTCGCAGAATTCTGTCAATGAAGAGCTGTACAGCAACTCTTGGGTGCCGATAACTGCAAATAACGCAAGCGGTGATGAAGTGGAAATGAGTGAAATTTACAATACAAATTACACTTCTTATCAGGGGTCTATGAGTTTTAGGGAGGACGGAACTTTTTCACTCTGGCTTTCACCGGGAACTCCTGATGACGGAACACACACGGGAAAGTATACCGTTCTTGATGATGCATCAATTTCGGTAAAGTTTGATGACGGAACAGAAACAGGATTCGATATAATCCATAATGACGATGAAAGTATTGCGTATATTGTAGTATATTACAGTGATTACGATGTTTATTTTACAAAACAGTGAGGGATAAATAAGAATGGCGTTATCCGACAATTCAAAAAGCAAAACCCTTCAAAGAGAAAGAATATATGTGTTTGATAACATTAAATTTCTTGCAATATTGCTTGTAGTAATCGGACATGCAATAGATTTTCTGACAAGGCAAAGCGGAAACTGGCTTGAAAAAAGTATGTTTCTGACCATATATTCTGTTCATATGCCTTTGTTTATATTCATCAGCGGACTTTTTGTCAAGCCTATGGACAAGTCAACAAAGTTCCCGAAGCAGAAAGTAATTTCGTTTATCCTCATCGGAATAGTTCTTAGAATTATAAATTCAATTTTCAGACTGTTAATCGGAATGAAAATGAACTATGCCGTAATGGATATGTACGATTCATTTGCGTGGTTTATGTGGGCAATGGCTGTGTTTACAGCACTTCTGTGGCTTTTCAGAGAATACAATACAAAAGTAATTTTGATTTTGGCGATTCTAATAGGCTGTATGGCTGGTTACGATAAATTCCTCGGAGACGAGTTTGCTTTAATGAGAATAGTAGTGTTTTTTCCTGTGTTTGTAGCAGGATATATGTTGACACCTGAAACTCTTGTGGAGCTGTTTTCAAAAAAATGGCTCAAGGTTGTTTCTGCACTCATTGTTGCAGGATTTATTGCTTTATTTTTCCTCAATCACGATATCTATTCTTATCTCAGACCTGTTTTTACGGGCAGAAATAACTTCACCGTACTCGGAGATTATTATAATTACGGTTTCATAGTAAGACTTGGATGCTATGTTATATCGGGAGTTTTCGGATTTGCGCTGATGTGCCTTGTTCCGAACAAAAATTTAGGACTTATTTCATCTACAGGGTCAAAGACACTTCAGATTTATTTCTGGCACAGATTCATTCTCCTGTTATTTGAACGTTTTAGTCTGTATGACCGTATAGAAACTTTAACAGGCGGAACAATCGCAACAGCTTTGTATCTTCTTATAGCAGTTGCAGTAACATTTATATGTGCTTTGCCATTGTTCTCATTCCCGACAAAACAACTGATGTCATTCGGTAAAACAAAATAAACGATTCAAGGGTGTATTGCAAAATAGCAGTACACCCTTTTATTACTCAGAAAAGACTAAGCTGTTCTTCTTTGCTTTCGTATTTGTGCAGATAAGAAAATACTTCATCTACCTCGCACATAATAGAATTTTCTCTGCACCTTTTTCTTATAAGCCCCATAAGACGATTGTTGTTTTTGCTTGTAATAGTATAGGAGTTTCCATATATCTGTATGTATTTTTGTTTAAGCCCGGGAAAATACTTGTCAAGAGCGTCATAAAAATATTCTCGGTTACCGTTTCTCAGGGTAAGTCCTACCTCAAAACAGATAATACCTTTTACCTTTGCTTCAATGCAATAATTGAGCAGACCGTTTATATTTTCCTCAGTGTCATTTATAAACGGAAGAAAAGGGTCGAGCCATACGACTGTAGGAATACCGAAGTCTCTGAATATTTTCAAAGCCTCAAAACGTTCTTTTGTGGTTGAAACACAAGGTTCGATTATCTTGCAAAGTTGTTCATCACAAGTTGTCAGAGTCATCTGAACAACGGCTTTGCTATGTTTGTTTATACTTCTGAATAAGTCAAAATCTCTGAGCACATCGGCTGATTTTGTCAAAATTGCAGCACCAAAACCGTATCTGTCTATAATTTCAAGACATTGTCTTGTGAGTTTTAGCTCTCTTTCAAGCGGAATGTACGGATCGGACATAGCGCCTGTTCCTATCATACATTTACCGCGTTTTCTTTTTAGTGCATTCTCAAGCAGAAGAGGAGCATTTTGCTTTACTTCGATATCTTCAAAATTATGTTGCATATTATAGCAAAGGCTCCTTGAGTCGCAGTATATGCAGTTATGCTGACAACCTCTGTAAATGTTCATTCCGTTTGAAGCCGAAAGAATTCCTTTTGCGTTTACTTTGTGCATATCGCAATACCTCAACTGTTTTCTTTTGCATCGACAAACCACCTGTTTTCCTCGAGAAATAAAAATTTTTCTTTCCCTAAAATCATACAGGTGTATCTGATTCCTGCACCTCCTGCTTTAAGAGAAGCGGCATATCTCACATCGGTTATCTTGTCTATTGGAAACTTTCTGTCCTCATCCCAATAGATATATTCAGGAAGAAGATTTCCGTCACAGTCAAAAGTGGCTGTGACTTTAACATATTTTTTCATTGTAAATACCTCTTATAAATATCCCACAGGATGAATTGTATGATCATCTTTAGGGTTGAACGATGAAAGCCCGTTGTCTCCAAGCAGAACAGCAGGACGGACAATATAATTTCCGAATCTTTTCTTTAGCTTGTCAAGTGTCCTGTCAAGCTCTTCGTTTTGCAAAAGTCTTTCTTCATTGCGAAGAATACTCATTTGATGCGGCACATCATCATGTACAAAATCTGTCACGGAAACACCTATGCTTCTCAGGGGTTTTTGCATTTTATAGCTTCGCTTAAAGAGCTTCACGGCGTTATCTGTAATTTCTTTTGTAAGATTAGTAAAATCGTTAAGTGTGCATTGACGTGTAAAGGTGTTAAGTTCATTATCTCTGACATTTATTCCTACGGTCTTAGCCATAAATCCCTGTTCACGCATACGTCTGCATACACTGTCGCACAGAACATACATAACCACCTTCACGTCTTCGTATGTTTTCATATCTCTCGGAGTGGTGGTTGAGTTGCCTATGGATTTCACCTCTGTGTTTTCATCCATATGGGCAACAGGGGAGGAGTCATATCCGTTTGCAAATCCGTATATAAGATCGCCCCATTTTCCGAGGTGTTTTCTGAGAAGTCCGATAGGCGAAACAGCAATATCGCCTATCGTATATATACCTATCTTGTTGAGTTTTTTCTTTGTGGCTCTTCCTACATAAAGAAGGTCCTCGGCAGGTGAATTCCATATAATATCCTTATAATTATCTCTTGTAATACAGGTAATGGCATCAGGCTTTTTGTAGTCACTTCCGAATTTTGAAAAAATCTTGTTGAAGCTTACTCCTATGCTCACAGTAATTCCAAGCTCTTCCTTAACACGTCTGTTTATCTCAAGAGCAATCTCGTAGCCATTTTTATCTATATTATTGGTAACATCAAGCCATGATTCGTCAAGTCCGAAGGGTTCTATTTTATCGGTATAGTCGCTGTATATCCGCATAGCCATTTTTGAAAATCTCTTGTAAAGTTCAAAGTGGGGAGACACAGTAACAAGGTCAGGACATTTCTGTTTAGCCTGCCATATAGGTTCGCCTGTTTTTATATTATATTTTTTAGCAATTTCATTTTTGGCAAGAATAATTCCATGACGGTTTTCTGCATCACCGCTTACTGCAACAGGCTTGTCACGAAGATGCGGATTGTGGAGACATTCAACACTTGCATAGAATCCGTTGCAGTCGCTGTGAAGAATCACACGGTCTTTTTTATATTTTGTTTTATCAATAGTATTTAAAATATTCATAAAATCATCTCGAACATATGTTTTATTATATTATAGAACAAACGTTCTAATATGTCAATGGTGAATTTTATAAACATCTATATAGGTTCAATATACTGTATATTGATTACATCTATGTAATTCTCATTTACAAAAACAAGATGTTGTGTTAAAATTTAAAATGTTAAATTATGTACTTTTATAATTTTTTAAAAACGGAGGTAAAAAATAATGGAAGCTTACAAAAAGGAATTTATTGAATTTATGGTAGATTGTCAGGTTCTCAAATTCGGAGATTTTGTTACAAAGAGCGGAAGAAAAACACCGTTTTTCGTAAACACAGGATTTTACAGAACAGGTGCACAGCTCAGAAGACTCGGACAGTATTATGCAGAAGCAATCAACGAAAAGTTCGGTCTTGACTTTGACGTACTCTTCGGACCGGCATACAAGGGTATTCCGCTTTCAGTAGCTGCTACAATCGCAATCAGTGAAAAGTACGGCAAGGATATCCGTTACTGTTCAAACAGAAAAGAAGTAAAAGATCACGGTGATAAGGGAATTCTTCTCGGCAGTCCAATCGGCGACGGCGATAAGGTAGTCATCATAGAAGACGTTACAACAGCAGGAACATCAATTGAAGAAACACTTCCTATCATCAAGGCACAGGGCGATGTAAATCCAATCGGTCTTGTAGTATCTGTTGACCGTATGGAGAGAGGAAAAGGCGAAAAGAGCGCACTTTCTGAGATTGAAGAGAAATACGGACTCAAGACAACAGCAATTGTAACAATGGCTGAGGTTGTAGAGCATCTCTACAATAAGGAATATAACGGAAAGGTTATCATTGATGATAAACTCAAGGCAGCAATTGACGCTTACTATGAGCAGTATGGAGTAAAATAAACAATCCGAGGTTAGAATATGACTTCATCAAACGGTAAGGAACACACAGGACACAGACAGCGTCTGAAGAAAAAGTTTATAGAAAACGGGTTTGATGTATTTGAACCTCATGAAGCGCTTGAAATGTGTCTTTTCTATGCAATTCCGAGGAGAGACACAAATCCGCTTGCACACAGACTTCTTGACAGATATCTTACAATAGCAGGAGTCTGTGACGCACCCATAGATGAGCTGATGAATGAGTTTGGTTTGTCGGAATCAGCGGCGGTATATCTGAAAATGCTTCCTGAAATTTCAAGACTGTATAACGAGTCGAAAATGTCACATGATTATATCATTGAAGATGAAACACTCGGTGATATGTTTATGGCAAAGTTCATCGGAAGAACAAACGAAGCGGTAGCACTTATGCTCGGAGATGCAAAAGGTAAGATGCTGTACTTTGACATTATTGCAAAAGGTTCGCTGAATTCGAGCAATGTACCGATAAGAAGGATAGTTGATCTGGCGCTCAGGCATAATGCAAGAAGTGTCTATATAGCGCATAATCATCCGAGTGGTTCAGCAATGCCGTCACCAAGAGATATTGAAACAACAATAGCTCTGAAAGACACTCTTGAAACAGTAGGAGTTAAACTCGGTGACCATTTTATAATCACAACTGACGATTATGTTTCTATCAGAGAAAGTATGTGGTCAGGAAAAATATTCGTTCACGACGATTGATTTGTTGACAAATTAAAACATACGTTCTATAATTACAGAACAAACATTTGATATTCAATCTTAGGGACACGGCTTGCCGTGTCCTGAAAACGTAACCAATAGATTAACATTACCGTCGGGCTTTCTGGTTTTCCGTTATGCCCGACCTATCTACCCGAACTGAAAATATGGAATTCAAGATACATTCAAAATATAAACCAATGGGCGATCAGCCGGAGACAATTGAAAAGCTTGTTGATAGCATAAATTCAGGCAACAGAGAGCAGACTCTTTTAGGTGTAACGGGTTCAGGTAAGACATTCACAATGGCGAATGTCATTGAACGTGTGCAAAGACCTACGCTTGTTCTTGCACACAACAAAACCCTTGCGGCTCAACTTTGCAGTGAGTTCAAGGAGTTTTTCCCTGATAATGCAGTTGAATACTTCGTTTCCTATTACGATTACTATCAGCCTGAAGCATATGTAGCACAGACGGATACCTATATCGAAAAGGATAGCTCAATCAATGATGAAATTGATAAGCTTCGCCACAGCGCAACACTTGCGTTGTCGGAACGTCGTGATGTAATCATAGTTGCATCAGTTTCCTGTATTTACAGCTTAGGTGACCCTATTGATTACCGTAATATGGTAATTTCATTGCGTCCGGGAATGGAAAAGAGCAGGGATGATTTAGTTAAAAAGCTGGTTGAATTGCAGTATGAGCGCAATGACGTGAATTTTATCCGTAACAAATTCAGAGTTAGAGGCGATGTTGTCGAAATTTTCCCTGCGGCATCAAATGACTCTATAATCAGAGTTGAGTTTTTCGGAGATGAAATTGACAGAATTTCCGAAATTAATCCGCTTACAGGCGAGCTTAAATCAATGCTCAAGCACGCGGCAATCTATCCGGCATCGCATTATATTGTATCTACCGATAAAATGAAAATAGCTCTTGCCGAAATTGAAAAAGAACTTCAGCAGAGACTTGAATATTTCAGAGAAAACGGAAAACTTCTTGAGGCACAGCGTATTGAACAGCGCACAAGATATGATATGGAAATGCTTCAGGAAATCGGGTTTTGTACAGGCATCGAAAACTATTCAAGGATTCTTTCGGGCAGAGCACCGGGATCGTCACCGTTCACATTGCTTGACTATTTTCCTGATGATTTCTTACTTTTTGTCGATGAGTCGCACGTTACACTACCGCAGGTAAGAGGAATGTTTGCAGGGGATCACGCACGAAAGAAAAATCTTGTTGATTACGGTTTCAGACTTCCGTCGGCATACGATAACAGACCGCTCAATTTTGATGAATTCTATGACAGAATCAACCAGGCTGTGTTTGTAAGTGCGACACCTGGTGATTTTGAAACTGAAAAATCCGAAGTGATAGCAGAGCAGATTATCAGACCTACGGGACTTTTAGACCCTGAAATTTCTGTAAGACCCACAGACGGTCAGCTCGATGATCTCGTTTCTGAAATCAATATAAGAACAGCCAAAAAGCAGAGAACGCTCGTTACAACGCTTACAAAGAAGATGGCTGAAGATTTGACAACTTATCTTGAAACAATGGGAATAAAGGTTCGCTATATGCATCATGATATAGATACTGTTGAGCGAATGGAAATTGTCAGGGATTTGCGACTTGGTGAATTTGACGTTCTTGTCGGAATTAATCTTCTTAGAGAAGGTCTAGATATTCCCGAAGTTTCCCTTGTGGCAGTTCTCGATGCTGATAAAGAGGGCTTCCTCAGAAGCACACGTTCTCTAATTCAGATAACAGGTCGTGCCGCACGAAACAGCGAAGGTATGGTAATAATGTACGCTGATAGTGTAACCGAGTCAATGCGTGTTGCAATTACCGAAACTGAAAGACGACGTGAAATTCAGCAGAAATACAACGAAGAACACGGAATCACACCTAAGACAATCGTTAAAAAGGTAAGTGAAATTCTTGAAATATCAACTCACAATGACAGTGAGTTCAAAAATACTAAAAAGCTTTCAAAGGCGCAGAAACAGCAGTTGATAGAAAATCTTACTAAGGAAATGAAAGCCGCCGCAAAGCTTCTTGAATTTGAACACGCAGCCTACCTGCGTGACAAAATCAAAAAGTTGCGAGGTGAAAAATAATAAAGGAAGAGTGAAATGGCAAGAAAGAAAACCAATGAATATGATAATACCAGTATCACAACCCTCAAGGGTGCTGATCGTGTCCGCAAAAGACCTGCGGTAATTTTCGGTTCAGACGGCATTGACGGTTGTCAGCACTCGGTATTTGAAATTCTTTCAAACTCCATTGACGAAGCAAGAGAAGGATACGGAAAGCAGATATCTGTAACAAGATATTCTGACGGTTCAATTGAGGTTGAAGACCACGGACGAGGAATACCTGTTGATTACAATGAAAATGAAGAAAAGTTCAATTGGGAACTTGTTTTTTGCGAAATGTATGCAGGCGGTAAGTATAATAATAACGAGGGTGAAAGCTATGAATTTTCTCTCGGTATGAACGGTCTCGGTCTTTGTTCAACCCAGTATGCGTCAGAGTATATGGATGTTGACATAAGACGTGACGGTTACCGCTATACACTTCATTTTGAAAAGGGTGAAAATGTCGGAGGTCTCAAAAAAGAACCTTACGGCAAAAAGGATACAGGCACAAAAATTCACTGGAAGCCTGACCTTGAGGTGTTTACCGATATTGCTATTCAGCCTGATTACTTTCTCGATATAATGAAGCGTCAGGCGATTGTAAACGCAGGTGTTGAATTTATATTCAGAAATCAGAACGGAAGATCCTTTGACACAACCTCTTTCAATTATGTAAACGGTGTGGTTGACCACGTTGCCGAGATAATCGGAGAAGATGGACTTACATCTGTTCAGCATTGGGAAACAGAGTGTAAAACCCGTGACCGTGACGACAAACCCGAATATAAGTGCAAAATGGATATAGCCGTTGCATTTTCAAACAAAGTAAATCTCACCGAATATTATCACAACTCAAGCTGGTTGGAGCACGGCGGCGCACCTGATAAGGCGGTAAGAAATGCTTTTGTTTACCAAATTGACAGCTATTTAAAGCAGAATAATAAATACAATAAGACTGAAAGTAAGATAAAATATGATGATGTTGAGGACAGTCTTATCTGTGTAATTTCGTCTTTCTCGAGCGTTTCATCATATGAAAACCAGACTAAGAAGGCAGTTACAAACAAGGGTATACAGGATGCGATGACAGCATTTCTCAGACAGAGTATCGAGGTTTATTTCATAGAAAATCCTCTTGAAGCTGAAAAGATTGCAGAGCAGGTGCTTGTAAATAAGCGAAGCAGAGAGAATGCCGAAAAAACACGTCTTAACATAAAGAAAAAGCTTTCAGGTAATCTTGATATCACAAACAGGGTAGCAAAATTTGTTGATTGCCGAAGCAAAGACGTGACACAGCGTGAGCTCTTCATAGTTGAGGGTGACTCTGCTCTTGGTGCCTGTAAGCAGGCAAGAGACCCTGATTTTCAGGCTATAATGCCTATCCGTGGTAAAATACTTAACTGCCTGAAGGCAGACTACGATAAAATATTTAAAAGTGAAATCATAACAGATTTGCTTAAAGTTCTCGGTTGCGGTGTGGAAGTAAAATCAAAGGCTAACAAAAACCTTTCAAGCTTTGATATGGATGCACTTCGCTGGAATAAGGTAATACTCTGTACTGATGCCGATGTTGACGGTTTCCAAATCAGAACACTTCTTCTCACAATGCTCTACAGACTTACACCGACCCTTATTGAAGAAGGAAAAGTGTTTATAGCGGAATCACCGCTTTATGAAATCACTTCAAAAAATGATGTTTATTTTGCTTACGATGAAATTGAAAAGGATAAGTTTATCGAGCAGATAGGCGATGAAAAATTTACAATTCAGCGAAGCAAAGGTCTCGGTGAAAACGAACCTGATATGATGAACTTGACTACAATGAATCCTTCAACTCGCAGACTTATAAAGGTAATGCCTGACGATGCAGCGCAGACAGCAGAAATTTTTGATATTCTGCTCGGTGACAATTTACAGGGCAGAAAAGATTACATTGTAGAACACGGAAACGAATATATTGACAATCTTGATGTAAGCTGACGGGAGGTGGAAAACAATGGCTTCAAAAAAGAAAACTCCAAAAAAATCATCATCACCAAAAACACATGGTGTAATTAATGGTGCAGGAGAGGTAGTAGAACAGCCGATAGTTTCCACAATCCGTGAAAACTATATGCCATACGCAATGAGTGTAATTTTGTCACGAGCAATCCCTGAGATTGATGGTTTCAAGCCATCACACAGAAAATTGCTCTATATGATGTACAAAATGGGACTTCTCACAGGTGCAAGAACAAAATCAGCAAATATCGTAGGTGCAACGATGAAGCTCAACCCTCACGGTGACTCAGCAATCTACGATACAATGGTAAGACTTTCCCGTGGTTATGAAGCACTTTTGCATCCGTATGTTGACTCAAAAGGTAACTTCGGTAAATTCTACAGCCGAGATATGGCTTGGGCGGCTTCAAGATATACAGAAGCAAAGCTTGCACCGATATGCAATGAACTTTTCAGGGATATCGATAAGGATACAATTGATTTTGTAGACAACTACGATAATACTATGAAAGAACCGTCATTGTTACCTGTTGCGTTTCCGTCAGTGCTCGTAAATGCAAACACAGGTATTGCGGTAGGTATGGCTTCAAATATCTGCCCGTTCAACTTAAAAGAAATCTGTGAAACCACAGCGGCACTTATCCGTGACCCTGAGCACGATATAAAATCTACACTTCCTGCACCTGACTTTACGGGCGGTTGTCAGATTATCTACGATGAAAAGATCATTAATCAGGTTTATGAAACCGGAAGAGGAAGCATAAAACTTCGTGCAAAATACGAATATGACAAATCTGCAAACTGTATTGACATACTTTCAATTCCGTACTCAACAACAAGTGAAGTTATAATTGAGAAGATTATTGACCTTGTAAAACAGGGCAAACTCAAGGAAATTTCCGACGTGCGAGATGAAACCGGTATTGACGGACTAAAAATTACAATTGACCTCAAGCGTGGAATTGACCCTGACAAGCTAATGGCTAAATTATTTAGATTTACAACACTTGAGGATTCATATGCCTGCAACTTCAATGTGCTTATAGGCGGAGTTCCTATGGTTCTCGGTGTAAAGGCATTGCTTGAGGAGTGGATCGCATTCAGAATAGAGTGCGTAAAACGCAGAACATATTTTGACAGAAACAAAAAGGCTGATAAGCTTCACCTTCTCAAGGGTCTTGAAAAAATCCTTCTTGATATTGACAAAGCTATAAAAATAATTCGTGAAACAGACGAAGAAGTTGAAGTTATCCCGAATCTTATGATAGGTTTCGGAATAGACAAGATACAGGCTGAATACGTTGCAGAAATCAAACTTCGTCATCTCAACCGTGAGTATATTTTAAAGCGAACAAAAGATATCGAAGAGCTTGAAAGAGAGATTGCCGAGCTTGATGAAATCTTAAAGAGTAAGTCGAGAATCAAGACAATCATTGTTAAAGAACTCAAGGCTATTGCAGACAAATACGGACAGACCCGTAAGAGTATGATTATCTATGAAGATACTGCAAAGTATGAGGAAGAGACAGAGGAAATTCCTGATTACCCTGTAACACTTTTCTTTACAAAGGAAGGTTACTTCAAGAAAATCACACCTCAGTCACTCAGAATGAGTGGTGCGCATAAGCTGAAAGACGGTGATGAAATCACTCAGGAAATTGAGTTCTCAAACAATTGCGACCTGTTGTTCTTTACTGATAAATGTCAGGTGTATAAAGCAAAAGCTTCTGATTTTGCAGATACAAAGACAAGTGTGCTCGGTGACTATGTAGCGGCAAAACTTTCAATGGACGAAGGCGAAAATGCTGTGAAGATGATAGCAACCAAAGACTACAAGGGAATACTTATCTTTGCATTTGAAAACGGAAAACTTGCCAAAGTACCTCTTGAAGCTTATGCGACAAAGACAAACCGCAAGAAACTCACTGGCGCATATTCAGATAAGTCACCTTTATCAGGTATGATGTTCATTGATGAGGATAAGGAAATTCTTCTCAAAGCTTCATCAGGAAGAATGTTGCTTGTGCATACAGGTGCACTTTCACTCAAATCTACACGTTCAACACAGGGTGTAGCTGTGATGAAACTCAAAAAGGGTCACAGACTCTTTGAGATTGATGAGTATGTTGAGGGAACATTTGCAAAGCCTCAGCGTTACAGAACACGCTCACTGCCTGCACTTGGCGCAATGCCGTCAAATGAAGATACAGTTGACGAACAGCTCACATTAATATAAAAAGTGAGAAAAATTGAAAAAATATCTTGAAAATTTTATATTTATATGTTAATATAAATTAGTTAATTAATGCATTTAAATGCGTATTATAGTATTTTATGAAAGGACGATATAAAAATGGGCGTTTTAGGATATGTTTTTGGCGGATTACTTGCTCTTGTATCACTCGTAATTATTCTTGTAATTATTCTTCAGCAGGGTAACCAGCAGGGACTCGGTGTAGTTTCAGGTGTAGCTGATTCATACTTATCAAAGAATAAGGCACGTTCAATTGATGCTAAGCTTGCTCGTGCAACAAAAGTAATTGCAGCATTATTCATTATTTTTGTAATTGCACTCAATGTACTTGCTTTCTTCAATCTTCTGTAAGTAATATTTTATAGTTTACAAGCATAATAATAGACCGTTGGATGTATGTCCGACGGTCTATTTTAATTATGCGGAGTTGTCAGATATGCCATTATGGGGAGCAGTAATAATAATCTTATCAACACTTATAGTATTTGCAATTATTCATTACATAGGCAAAAATAAACGCCCGATAAAACGGGCATTTATGTCACTTTGCTGTGGTGGACTCACCTTACTTGCAGTAAATCTCAGTGCAGGTATAACAGGAGTTTATCTGCCTGTGAGTCTGTTGTCAATTCTGGTTTCGTTAATCGGAGGAATCCCCGGAGTAACGCTGATGCTCGGACTGAATTTGTTTTTCTAAAAGTTAAAGAATCCCGTAAAGTTCTTCCAATGCTTCGCCGACATCTTCTTTATCTCTTGTCATAAGCGAAAGCATAACCTTATAAACAGCAGAAGGATTATCAAAAAAACTTTTTTTCATAAGCATAGCCTGTTCAAAATTTGGTGCATACAGAGTAAAGCTCATAAGCTCCATATTTCCGCCTGAAATTTTGCAGATTACATTGAATCCATTTTCGTTTTTTTCAATATCAACAGAATTTTCTCTTTGTTTTTTCTTTTCAGCAAGAAGCTTGACAGCACAGGCGTAAGCCTTTTCCTTAACGGTGTATGCAACCGTAGTTTCGAGCTGATTAGCAATCATTTTTCCGTTATCAGAAAGAGTGTATGTCTGAGAATTGTCAACTATATCACTTTCAATAAGATTACCGTTGTTTATAAGCTCATCAAATGCAGAACTCACCTCGAAATAGTTGACAAGTTCTTCACGCACGATAGCCTCAGTGATAACTTCTTTACTCATATTTTCTTTTACAGAATTAAAAAGATAGCATATAAGAACTCTTATCTCATTCTTACTTCTTATGCCACCCGGAACGATGCCTTCATCAAATGTATCAAAAGCCATAAAATCACCTTTATCAATTAATTGAAAATATCCATATGTTGGGGTGCAGATTATCTGCTTATTTAATTTATTATAGCACATAATAAATTAAAAGTGTATATTTTTCAGCAAATAAATTGACTAATATATTTTGTTATGATAAAATTAGTGCAAGAAAGGAGAATGGCTATGGAAATTGAACAATATATGCCTTTTATATGGATAGGATTTGCCGTAGTAATGGCAATATGCGAAGCATTTACAACCCAGCTTGTATCGCTTTGGTTTGTACTC
>JBGUUJ010000068.1:0-3492 GCA_045133455.1 Ruminococcus sp. | reverse complement strand
AAGAAATCCGTCCTTTATGCCCTGTTTGAGGGTTTCACTGCTTTGGAAATCCATAGCCTTTCCCCTGTCACGCACATTGCTGAATTCTGAGGCAAAGAACAGTGTATCACGGCTGAAATAGTCAAAAAGGCTCTCGGGCTTGTCGTAAATCTGCCCGATGAATTTGTCCGCATTTGCAATCAGCGCACCGCTTCTTATGAGTTCAGCTTCGGAGAAAAGTTTTTCTCTTGCAGTTGCCGTGCCCTTACCCTTGAGAAGTCCTGCCTTATGGACAATCTTGTCGGCAAGCTCGTTTCTGTCACCTATAATGATTTCAGTAGACGGTGAAAGTTTGATTTTGCCTGCCTTTTTGAAACGTCGCTGTGTTTCTATATCAAAGTAGCTTAAATCGGTGATTTCATCGCCCCAAAATTCGGCTCTCACGGGATATTCGGCATCGGGCATAAAGAAGTCAAGAATTCCGCCTCTGAGCGAAAACTGACCGTTACCCTCGACAGCATCAAAGCGTTCATAACCTAAGAGAGTGAGAGAATGTACGGCTTTTTCGAGTGAAAGCTCTCTGCCCTCTTCAAAGATTATTGTTGAGTCCTCAAGCACCTTTTTTGGCACTGTGAGTTGACTTGCCGCATCTACGCAAGAAATCACGACGTCGCACTCGTTTTCAATAAGTTTCAACAGCACCTTCAGTCGAGCGTGCTCATATTCATGGGATTTACTCTGAAAATCGAGGAAGTTAAAGTCACGGACGGGATATACATATGCTCTCAGTCCCATACAGGTGAGGTCATTGCAAAGCGTCTGCGCTTCTTTTTCATCAGATGCAACACAAAAAGCCGTGACACCCTTTAGGCGACACAGCGCATTTATTATATTTGCTTTGTTGATTGCTGACAGTCCCGAAACACACAGGGATTTTCCTGCCTTTGCGTTTTTCAGCAGAGTTTTGAAGGTTGGATTGTTCTTGAGAACGTCAACAAGAAAATTCATTTTGTTCATTTTAATATACCAATATCAGTTAAAAAGATTCATCGCACGGTCAGGCTTTCCTTCTATTATAAGCTCAACTGCCTTTGAAGCATTGTCAAACATTGTCGACAGTGTTTTGAATTCATCGTCGCTGAACTTTGAAAGCACCCAGTCGGCTAAATCCCACTGCGGATTCGGCTTTGCACCTATTCCGATTTTAATGCGTGGGAAAGTATCCTTACCGCTGAGGTAAATTATGCTTCGCATACCTTTTTGACCGCCGTCACTGCCCTTTGTGCGGATACGCATTTTGCCTACATCAAGCGAGATATCATCAAAAATCACGATGACATTTTCAGGCGGAATCTTATAGAAATTCATCGCCTCAACCACAGCCTGACCGCTGTTGTTCATATAGGTTGTCGGCTTCATAAGCATAACCTTTGCGCCACTGATTGTACATTCACCCACAAAGCTTTTGTACTTGATACGTTTTACGTTACAGTTAAATTTATCTGCAATGTAATCAAGTGCAAGCCAGCCTGTGTTGTGACGTGTATTTTCATATTTTTTGTCAGGATTTCCGAGACCTACAACGAGGTACTCAACTGAACTTGAAAATTTCTTCTTACCAAACATTTTATGAGTCCTTTATGAAAAGTTTTTTAATTCGAGTAGACAGGTTGATATGATTTATAACTTTGTTTCCCGACCATATAATTGATTTATTGGTTGCGTTTTCGGCAAGAGCAGAGCCCTTGCCCTACAAGGTATAAAACAACGTCAAATCAACATAACGGTCGGGGGTCGAGTACCTCGACACGGCAACGTGACGTTGCATCCAATTCGAGTAGACAGGTTGATATGATTTATAACTTTGTTTTCCGACCATATAATTGATTTATTGGTTGCGTTTTCGGCAAGAGCAGAGTCCTTGCCCTACAAAGTACAAAACAACATCAAATCAACGCACAACTCCGTAGGGGCGGCAACGTGACGTTGCATACAATTCGAGAAGACAGATTCATTTTTAGAGAACTCCTATGCCCAACTTAAATGAAAGCAATGTAGCAGTCACCGACATATCAACATTACGGTTGGGCACGAAACGTTTCATATAAAAACAACCTATCTCCCCAAAGCTAAAAGACCCAAAATTAAAAGAAGCTGTTCCGCAGATGCGGAACAGCTTCTGATTGTGTTATAAATTATACGATAATTCTAAAATTATTCGTTAACAGCGATAACTGCGCCTGAACCTACTGTTCTACCGCCTTCACGGATAGCGAAACGAAGACCTACTTCGATAGCGATAGGAGTGATAAGTTCAACGTCCATTTCAACGTTATCACCAGGCATACACATTTCTACGCCCTCTGGGAGTGAAATTGTACCTGTAACGTCTGTTGTTCTGAAATAGAACTGTGGACGATAGTTGTTGAAGAATGGTGTATGACGGCCACCTTCGTCCTTTGTAAGAACGTAAACCTGACCACGGAACTTTGTGTGTGGCTGGATTGAACCTGGCTTAGCAAGTACCTGACCTCTCTGGATTTCAGTTCTCTGAACACCACGGAGGAGTACACCTACGTTGTCGCCTGCTTCAGCATAGTCAAGAGTCTTTCTGAACATTTCAAGACCTGTAACAACAACTTTTCTCTTCTCGTCTGTAAGACCAACGATTTCAACTTCTTCAGAAGTATTGATCTGGCCTCTTTCAACTCTACCTGTAGCAACTGTACCACGACCTGTGATTGTGAATACGTCCTCAACAGGCATAAGGAATGGCTGGTCAGCCTTTCTCTCAGGTGTTGGAATGAATTCGTCAACAGCAGCCATAAGCTCGTGGATTGGTGCATAAACTTCAGCATTTGGATCCTTAGAATCGTCTGTAAGTGCGAGGTAAGCTGAACCCTTGATGATTGGTGTGTCATCGCCAGGGAACTCATACTCGTTAAGGAGATCACGGATTTCCATTTCAACGAGCTCGAGGAGTTCAGGATCGTCAACCTGGTCTGTCTTGTTCATAAATACAACGATGTAAGGAACACCTACCTGACGTGAAAGAAGGATGTGCTCTCTTGTCTGTGGCATAGGACCATCAGCAGCTGATACAACGAGGATAGCACCGTCCATCTGAGCAGCACCTGTAATCATGTTCTTAACGTAGTCAGCATGGCCTGGGCAGTCAACGTGAGCATAGTGACGGTTAGCTGTTTCGTACTCAACGTGAGGTGTGTTGATTGTGATACCACGCTCTCTCTCTTCGGGAGCCTTATCGATGTTAGCGTAATCAACGAAGTCAGCGTCGCCCTCAAGGTTGAGAACCTTTGTGATAGCAGCTGTGAGTGTTGTTTTACCATGGTCAACGTGGCCGATAGTACCGATATTACAATGTGGTTTAGTTCTTTCAAACTTAGCTTGTGCCATTTTAAACGTCCTCCTTAAAAAAACATTATATTTTATACGCTTGGCTAGCTACAATTATATTGTATTTTCAATATAGTTGCAAGCCCAAATTTATAA
>JBGUUJ010000067.1:0-2145 GCA_045133455.1 Ruminococcus sp. | reverse complement strand
TCTGCAAAATCGGACTTGTTCCACTTGATTTCAACACCGTTTGCAGTATTGCTGATTGATGAAATTACGGGTGGCGCAAGGTAGGTATTTGCATAACCCTCGTGATTGTAGTCACTGATATTATTACCGTTGGAATCCAGTGCCCTTACAGTATAAATGTAAGTAGTTTCGTTTGTAAGTCCGTTGTGAGTAAGATTAAGGTTTGTTGTTGTACCGATAACCTTCCACATTGTTCCGTTCCAATAGTAAAGTCTGTACTTTGACGCTCCGTCATATGCAGTCCAACTGACCTTTACTCCGTCCTTAACAGGTGCAAAATTTGTTATCTTCGGATAATCCTCAACAAAACTCTCTTCAGTAACGGTTGTTGTTGGCTGAACTTCAACCTCTTCTGCATTTGCACTAAGCGGTACCAAAACAAATGTTGCTATAATTAGCGTACTTATTAATGCTTTTAACTTCATAAAATCCTCCTATTTCTTCCAACTTTTATCTATTTTCAAATCTAAATTTTCTTCCAATTCACATTGGAACCATCAAAGGTTATATTGTATTTAGCCTGTGAATAGAACGGTTTAACAGGATAACTTGCATAGGTTACCTGATAGAAATTTAGATATGATATCTCCCACTGCATATTCACGTCGCAAACAAGCCACTGACCATTCACATAAACTTCCGTCCAACCATGGTTTGTAGTACCTCCTACGACCGATGATATCTGACCTGTAATCGCCCTTGCATCATATCCGAGAACTCTTGCAATACACGCAAAGGCTATGCCATAGGCGTAGCAGTTTCCGACTTTTTTATTAAACACGGTCAATGCACGCTCTTTGAAATGAGCATTCGTTGACGGCACAGTGTAATCTCTCTTGTACACAAAAGTATTTTTAAGATAATTATAACATGTTTTAAGCTTCTGTGCCGATGTACCGCTGCCTCCGTGAGCTATAACAAAATCAACCGCAGCTTGAATTTCATCGCTTTTGATGATAACACCGCTCGGGGACGCATATTTATATCCCTCTGACTTTGAACCTACAATACAGTTCTTCTGAATTGTTCCGTTTGAACTGTAATAGTAGGTTTTGCCATTAATCGTCTGATAACCGCTTCTGAGCTTACCGTTATCAAAGTAATAACTGCTGTTACCGACTGTTACGTTGCCGTTGCAAATTACACCATTTTTATAATACTTCGTATCAGAAATATATGAACTGATAAGATTGCCGTTTGCATCAAGGCAACGCAATGTGTAAGTGTAGACATTATCTGATTTAGCAGAAGTATCAACATATGAATTGCCGGAGGTTATGTCAGCAAGTACACTCCAGGAAGCTCCTACTGTCTTTCTGTACAATCTATAGCTTGATACACCTTCAACGGCTTTCCACTCAATCAGATTTCCGTTGCTTACCTTTGAAACACTTGAAATTGACGGCGGTGCAAGGAAAAGGTTTGATGTTCCCGCTTTATCATAACCGCTTACAAAGTTACCCTTGCTGTCAAGACATCTCACAGTGTAGGTGTATGTTGTGCCTGTTGTCAACTTATCGTGAGTGTAACTTGTTGAAGTTGTTGTGCCCAAGCCTTTCCACGTTGTTCCGTTCCAATAGAAAATTCTGTACTTTGATGCACCTGTACACTTTGACCAACTGATTTTTGCGCCTGTGGCTGTATTTTCAATCTTTGAAATTGCAGGTGCTTTTACATATGTAATAGATTTTCCGTTGTTGTAGGAACTTATGAGTTTTCCGTTTTTATCAAGACATCTGATAGTATAAGTGTAGGCAGTGCCTGATGTAGCGTTCTTGTCTGTATATGAAGCACTGTCGGAGTCACCTATATATGCCCAGCCTGAATTCTTTGTTTTTCTGTAAATACGGTAACTGTCTGCAAAATCGGACTTGTTCCACTTGATTTCAACACCGTTTGCAGTATTGCTGATTGATGAAATTACGGGTGGCGCAAGGTAGGTATTTGCATAACCCTCGTGATTGTAGTCACTGATGTTCTTGCCATTCGAGTCCATTGCTCTTACAGTATAAAAGTATGTCGTTTCGTTTGTGAGTCCGTTGTGGGTAAGGTTAAGATTTGCAGTCGTGCCGATTCCCTTCCACGTTGAGCCGTTCCAGTAGTAGA
>JBGUUJ010000066.1:0-1759 GCA_045133455.1 Ruminococcus sp. | reverse complement strand
AATCATACGGCACGGTTTCAGAAATTTTGAAAGAGGTCGCAGAAGCGAGAGGCGACAGCAAAACTCTTAAAGATGAGATTGCAACAAAGGCTGATAAAACCGAAGTTGACACAGCTCTTGCAACGAAACCCAGCTTTGACGATGTTTATACCGTCGAAGAAGCTGACTCTCATTTTTTGTCCGCAGATGAACCGAGTGGTTCTGTGCAAACTCAACACATCGTCGACTCTGCGATTACGACAGCAAAACTATCCGAAGATGTACAAACATCAATCACATCAAAAGCAAAAGCATCTTTGTTTTTACAGCAAAGTGCATCTCAGTTGATAAAATTAACAGACATCGACACCGTAATAAACGGATTGCAGATTGCTATTAAAAACAACCACATAAAGTTAAAAGGAACGGCAACGGCTAATATAACAAGCTGGATTTCGGCTGACGTTCGGGTTGAAACCTATAAAAGCGGTGTTACATATACCGGGTCGGCTCAAAACGTAATTGTCAATCAACTTGAAAGCGGTGCTGTTCAATCAGCAACAGGCATCAGATTCCATTATTCAACAGGCGGTCATATGCCTATCGGAAATACCGATAAATCAATATCATTCACCCCAAGCTCAAATATATCGGGAGATACCGCTCGTTTAGCTTGGAATATATCAGCAGGCGAATACGATAAAGAATTTGATTTAATGCTTGAGTACGGTTCGACTATGACAACTTTTGAGCCGTACTACGTTGTGTCAAACATTGGAAATCATTCAGTCACTTATAATAAATTAAACGAAGATATACAGAAAGAAATCAATAGTATATCAGGTAAGGCTGAAAGTTCTGACCTGAAATCAAAAATTTCGCATTTTGAATTTATAGATATCACAACAACTGAAACAGGATATTATTATGGTTTGTTTGCACATAATACAGATGGCAACTGGGAATGTACAGCAACCCCGATACCCTGTAAGGAGGGTGATATTTTCAGATTTTCAGCGTCAATGTATGATATTGACAATCATCAGCACACAGTCAAATGCTATGATTCATCGCAAAAACTTGTAGGCTCATACTGTGGTGTTATTGAGGAAGGGAAAAGTGCCCACTATAATAATAAGATTTTCGTAGTGCCAGAAGGAGTAGCGTATGTAGCCTTTAACTGCTGGATTGCGATGAGTGGTGTGAGGCTTAAAGTTGAAAAAGCTGTCCCTGTTATTGATTTAACTACTCAAATTGCAAACGGCTTGTTTGACGAAACACCGTCAAAAATTTTATACGGAAAATCATTGTATTCTGACGGCGACAGTATCGCAGACGGAGCTGGTTCTAATGGCGTATCATATGCCCATTTATTAAGAGATAAATACAATATGACACTCACTGATGAGTCTGTAGGCGGAACTACTATCGCAGTGCAGGACGGCAGGACAGACAGTATATACGAACGTATTACATCAATGTCCGGCGATTACGACTACATCTTATTCGAGGGCGGAACCAACGATGTGTCATTATCAATCAGACTTGGTGAAATCACAGACGGAGTAAATGCCGAATTTGACACAACGACTGTTTTGGGAGCACTCGAGGGGATTTGTCAATTTTTAAACACTACTTATTTTGATGCTCAAAAGTTATTTATTTTTGTAAACAAAAGAGTCGATGTCACTTTTAATAAAACAAACGAAACGTTTGCAAAAATGAAAGAAGTGCTCAAAAAATGGGGAATACCCTATATAGATATTGGCAACGTGACAAA
>JBGUUJ010000065.1:0-8615 GCA_045133455.1 Ruminococcus sp. | reverse complement strand
GTGTATAAGGTGTTGGTGGCACTTACAGAACTAGAAATAAAACATGTAGTAAAAGCACTTCAGGGAAGAAGATATATACTTAGTTAACGGAGGTCTGAAATGTCAGATTTGGTAATAGTAGAGTCTCCTGCAAAAGCAAAGACAATAAAAAAGTATCTCGGAAGCAGTTTTGAAGTAGTTGCTTCTATGGGACACGTCCGTGATTTGCCTAAGGCAAGACTCAGTGTCGATATAAAAAAACAGTTTGCACCAAAATATGAAATTATAAAAGGAAAAGAAAAACTCGTAAAAGATCTTAAAAAGCTTGCTTCTGAAAGTGATAATATTTACCTTGCAACCGACCCTGATAGGGAAGGAGAAGCAATTTCTTGGCATCTTGCATATATTTTAGGATTACCCGATGATTATTGCAAGCGTGTTGAATTTAACGAAATTACAAAAACAGGCGTAAAGAACGGAATGGATAATCCACGTTCTATTAATACCGACCTTGTAAATGCTCAGCAGGCAAGAAGAATTCTTGATAGACTTGTGGGGTATAAACTTAGTCCTTTTGTATCACAAAAAATAAGAAGAGGTCTTTCAGCAGGTCGTGTGCAGTCTGTAGCATTAAGAATAATTTGTGACAGAGAAGAAGAAATCAGAAAGTTCAAGCCTGAGGAATATTGGACAATTGACGCAAAATTTATTCCAAAGGGAAGCAGAAAAACTTTTACAGCAAGTCTTCATTCTGATTCAAACGGTAAAATAAAGATTCAGAATCAGGAACAGGCAGATAAGATTGAAGCTGATTTGAAAGATGCCGATTATACAATCACAAAAGTAAGACACGGCACCCGTAAAAAATCACCTGCTCCACCGTTCATTACTTCAACATTACAGCAGGAAGCTTCAAGAAAATTGGGTTTTCAGTCAAGAAGAACAATGAAGGTTGCACAGGAACTCTATGAGGGTATTGATATTCAGGGAATGGGCGCAACAGGTCTTATAACTTATATGAGAACTGACTCTCTCAGAATATCAAATATTGCTATTGAAGAAGTTACAAGCTATATCAGTTCTGCTTATGGTGAAGAATATCTTCCGCCAAAACCAAGATTTTTTAAATCCAAGAATAACGCACAGGACGGTCACGAAGCAATTAGACCTTCAATGCCGAGCCTTTCCCCCGATAAGATTAAAAGCAGTCTTACATCTGACCAGTATAAGCTTTACAAGCTAATTTGGAACAGATTTACTGCATCACAGATGGCTGATTGTATTCAGAAAACTACACAGGCTGATATTGAGGCTAACGGATACACATTCAAGGCATCAGGTTATTATGTAGATTTCCCCGGTTTTACAACACTTTATGTTGAAGGTAAGGATGAAGAGGATGAGAAGGCTTCTCAGCTTCCTCCTCTTGAGAAAAATATGCCTGCAAAGTGCAAGGAACTCAAGAAAAATCAGCACTTTACTCAGCCACCTGCTCGTTATACAGAAGCTTCACTTATAAAGGCTCTTGAAGAGTATGGAATAGGCAGACCTTCAACTTATGCAGCAACAATCACAACTATTACAAGCCGTGAATATGTTAAGAGAGAGGCAAAGAGCCTTATTCCTACAGAACTCGGTGAAGTATCTACTAACCTTATGAAAGAAAGATTTCCTAAGATTGTAAACGTGAAATTTACAGCTCAGATGGAAGAAAACCTTGATATGGTTGAGCATGGTAAAGAAGAATGGCACCAGCTTCTTGATGATTTCTACGGTGATTTTGAAAAAACACTCAAGAAAGCTAAGGAAGAAATGGAAGGTGTCAAAATTAAGCTTAAAGAAGATGAAACTGACCTTGTCTGTGACAAATGCGGTAAACCAATGGTTGTAAAGTATGGCAGATACGGTAAGTTTATTGCTTGCTCAGGTTATCCTGATTGTAAGAATATTCTTAAGTTTGTTGAGAAAACAGGCGTTAAATGCCCCAAGTGTAACGGGGATGTAATTGTAAAGCATACAAAAACAAAGCGTATTTTTTATGGATGCTCAAATTATCCTGAATGTGATTTTGTAAGTTGGAACGAGCCTGTTGATGAAAGATGTCCGCAGTGCGGTGAAATACTTTTTAAGAAAAAGGGTAAGAAACCTGTACTTTTCTGCGCAAAAGAAGGCTGTGGATTTACTAAAACTATGACTACGGAAGATTAAGAATGTATATAAATGTAATCGGTGCAGGACTTGCAGGTTGCGAAGCTGCAATGCAGATAGCTTCGAGGGGAGTAAAGGTGAAACTTTACGAAATGAAACCTAAGAAAAAGACACCTGCACATCATACTGATTTATTCGGTGAGCTTGTTTGCTCAAATTCTCTCAAGGCAATGCGAGTTGAAAGTGCAGCAGGACTTCTTAAAGAAGAAATGCGCAGACTTAATTCATTTCTTATGCAGTGCGCCGACAAGTGTCAGGTGCCTGCAGGAGGTGCACTTGCAGTTGACAGAGAGATTTTTGCAACGCTTGTAACCGAAGGTATAAAAAACAATTCTAATATTGAGGTTATCTGCGAGGAAATAACTGAAATTCCTGATGATGCAATAACTGTAATTGCTACAGGACCATTGACATCAGATCCTCTTGCTGATACAATCAGAAAAATGTTAGGTGATTCACTTTCATTTTTTGATGCGGCAGCACCTATTGTGACAGCAGAAAGTATTGATATGGATTATGCTTTTTGTGCGTCACGATATGACAGAGGCGGGGAAGATGATTATATCAATTGCCCGATGAACAAGGAAGAGTATGAAAACTTCTACAATGAGCTTGTAAAAGCAGAACGTGCTCCGTTGCATGATTTCGATGTGAATAGCCCTAAAGTTTATGAAGGCTGTATGCCTGTTGAGGTTATGGCTCAGCGTGGTGAAGGAACTCTTCGATTTGGTCCAATGAAGCCAGTTGGTCTTGTCAATCCCAAAACGGGTCACAGACCTTGGGCTGTTTTACAACTTCGCAAGGAAAATTCATCAGGTTCGATGTATAATCTTGTAGGTTTCCAGACAAATCTGAAATTTCCTGAACAGAAGAGAGTATTTTCAATGATTCCTGCACTCCATAAGGCTGATTTTGTACGCTACGGTGTTATGCATAGAAATACTTTCATATGTTCACCTAAAGTACTTAATGCTGATTATTCTGTTAAAGAAAATAATAATCTTTTCTTTGCAGGTCAGATTACAGGTGTTGAGGGTTATATGGAATCAGCTGCATCAGGAATTATTGCCGGCATAAATGCTTGTAACAGACTTCAGGGAAAAAACACTATAACTTTACCTAAAGAAACAATGATAGGTTCGCTTTCAGCATATATTGCAGACCCGACAGTTGTTAAGTTTCAGCCTATGGGTGCTAACTTTGGTGTTTTACCGGAACTTGAAAACAGACCAAGAGATAAAAAAGAGCGTGGTGCAGCTTATGCAAAGCGTGCGCTTGATTTTTTGGATAAATATTTGAAATAAAATATAGAGGACTAATATGAAAATTATTGTAGATGCTTTCGGTGGTGACAATGCACCGCTTGAAATTATAAAAGGTTGCGTTGATTCTATAAATGAGTTTGGCGTTGAAATCATTCTTACTGGCAATGAGAATATTATCAGAGAGGTTGCAAAAGAAAATAATCTCTCGCTTGATAAAATTGAAATTATTCATTGTGACCAGGTAATAACAATGGAAGATTCCGCTGACTCTGTTCTTAAATCTAAGAAAGACAGTTCAATGGCGATTGGATTAAAGTTGCTTAATGAAGATAAGGGACAGGCTTTTATAAGTGCAGGTAACAGCGGTGCTCTATGTGTCGGTGCAACACTTGCCATAAAGAGAATCAAAGGAATTAAACGTCCTGCCTTTGCACCTGTGATACCTTCCGAAAGCGGTTTCTTTATGCTTGTAGACGGTGGTGCCAATATAGACTGTCGTCCTGAAATGCTTTATCAATTTGCACTTATGGGTTCTGTTTATATGGAAAAGGTAATGGGTATAAGTAATCCGAGAGTAGGTTTGGCTAATGTCGGCACTGAGGAGCACAAGGGTAGTGAACTCTATCAGAATACATATCATTTACTTTCTGAAAGTAAACTTAACTTTATCGGAAACGTTGAAGGAAGAGATATTCCTAAAGGTGTTTGCGACGTAGTTGTTTGTGACGGATTTGCAGGTAATATGATTCTCAAGACTTATGAGGGTGTAGCCATTACTCTTATGAAGCAGATTAAGCATATGTTTGCAGACAGTACAAAAGGCAAGCTTGCTGCTGCTCTCGTGATGAAAGATATTAAGGCAATGAAATCACGTTTTGATTACAACGCATATGGTGGTGCACCTATCCTCGGAGCCTCAAAGCCTGTATTCAAAGCGCACGGGGATTCAAAGGCTGTAACGCTGAAAAATGCAATACGACTTTCAATGGACTATGTCAATGCTAATGCAATTGATGAAATTTCTTCGTCGCTTTAAGTTTTAGGAGTTTAGAGATGTTGGATTTACAGAATAAAATTGGGTATAAATTTAAGAATACAGATTTGCTTACAGAGGCGCTTACTCATTCATCGTATGCCAACGAGCACAAGGCTCAGCATATAAAATATAACGAAAGACTGGAATTTCTCGGAGATGCTGTGCTTTCGATTGTGGTTTCTGATTACATATTCAAAAATTGTCCTGATCTTCCCGAAGGTGAGCTTACAAAGCTCAGGGCATCACTCGTATGTGAAAAGTCACTTTTTGAGTTTGCCAAGAAAATCAATCTCGGCAAATATCTTGTGCTCAGCAAAGGCGAAAGAAACAACGGCGGTGCAGAACGTCCATCGATTCTTTCAGATGCATTTGAAGCCCTTATTGCTGCAATTTATATAGACGGCGGAATGGAACCTGCATCAAAGCACGTTCTTAACTTTATAATTCCTGCTATCAAAAACACAAAAAAGAAAAGAATTAACGATTACAAGACTACTCTTCAGGAAATTATCCAGAAAAATCCTGGTGAGCAACTTGAGTATGTGCTTGTAAATGAAAGCGGTCCTGATCATAACAAACATTTTGTTGTTGAAGTTCATTTAAACAGCAATGTAATCGGCAAGGGTGGCGGACGAAGCAAAAAGGAAGCCGAACAGCAGGCTGCAAGAGAAGCTTTGGAGCTGATGGGTTATTAAACACAGTAACATTTCAATTTTTATACCGCATAATGGTTGTCCTAATAAATGCAGTTTTTGCAATCAGAAGAACATTACGGGGCAGGCTTATCAGCCGACATATGACGATGTGCAGTCTGTTTTGGAACAAGCGGTTTCAGATTTAGGTGACAGATCGAAAAATGCCGAAATAGCATTCTTTGGCGGAAGTTTTACAGCAATAGACAGAAATTATATGATTTCTCTTCTTAAGTCTGTACAACCTTTTCTCAAAAATTTTCAGGGAATTAGGATTTCAACAAGACCTGATTGTATTGATGAAGGAATTCTTGATATCCTGAAAACTTACGGTGTTACCTCTATTGAGCTTGGTGCACAGTCAATGAATGATGTTGTTCTGAATGCAAATAACAGAGGGCACAGTGCAGAAGACGTGATAAGAGCATCTCATCTAATTAAGGGTTACGGGTTCTTGCTTGGCTTACAGATGATGACAGGGCTTTATAAATCTACATATGAAAAAGATATTGAGACAGCAGAGGCTTTTATAAATCTTAAACCAGACACGGTAAGAATTTATCCGACTGTAATTATGAAGGATACCGATCTTGCAGAATTTTATCTTTCAGGAAAGTTCAAGCCATATACACTTGAAGATTCGGTTAAGCTTTGTGCACGGCTTATTATGATGTTTGAAAAAGAAAATATAAATATCATAAGACTCGGACTTCATTATTCTGATAGCCTCATAAATAACAGTTTTGGCAACAATTATCATCCGGCATTTAAGGAGCTTTGTGAGAGTAAAATTTTCTTAAATGAGTTTCTGAGAAAAGCTAACGAAACTAAAAATAAAAAAAATCTTACCGCTTTTATCAATAAAAAATCCTTATCTAAGTTTTACGGACAGAAAAAGAGTAATGTTTTAAAGCTTACGGAAATGGGCTATAGCTTTAAGACTGAGTTTGACAATACACTCGGAAAATACGATTTATATATCAAATAGGGGTATTTGAATGCGTTTAAAATCATTGGAAGTACAGGGATTCAAAACATTTCCCGATAAAACTAAATTATCTTTTGAACAGGGCATTACATCAGTTGTAGGTCCTAATGGTTCAGGTAAAAGTAATATCAGTGATGCCATTCGCTGGGTTCTGGGAGAGCAGTCTCCTAAGAGTTTGCGCTGTTCAAAAATGGAGGACGTTGTATTCAACGGCACCGATAAGCGCAAAAGACAGGGTTATGCTGAGGTAACGCTCAATATCGATAATTCTGACAGATTTCTTGATTTTAGCGGTGATGAAGTTGCAGTTACAAGACGTTACTATAGAAGCGGTGAAAGCGAATACCTTATTAATAAAGCGGCAGTCAGACTAAAGGATATAAATGAATTATTTATGGATACAGGTCTCGGTCGTGACGGCTATTCAATGATTGGACAGGGTAAAATTGACAGCATTGTATCTTCAAAAAGCGAAGAACGCCGTGAAATTTTTGAAGAAGCTGCCGGAATTTCAAGATACAGATACAGAAAAATTGAAGCTGAACGAAAGCTTAAAAATACAGAAGATAATCTCTTACGACTTCGTGATATAGTTACTGAGCTTGAAGAGCGTGTAGGACCGTTGCAGAAACAGTCAGAAAAAGCACAGCAGTTTTTGACATATGCCGAAGAAAAAAGAGGACTTGAAATAGCTTTATGGCTTTTAACACTTGATAAGTCGCAGGATAACATCAAGCAACAAGATGAAAAAATTTCTATTGCAAGAGCTCAGTATGATGATGCTGAACAGGCACTTGCAGATATTCAGACTGAAACAGAAGAGATTTACACAAAAAAAGGTGCATTATCTTCTGAAATTGAAAGAATACGTTCACAGATATCAGTTACTGAGTCTGAAATTGCTCAGAAACGTTCACTTGTATCTGTTGCAGAGAATGATATTCTTCATAGCAATGAAAATATAGAAAGAATTAATAATGAAATTCTTGAAAATGAGCAGAATGCTGATGAACTTGAGAAGAAAATAGCTGAAAAGCAGGGGAAAATTGCTGTACTTGATGCAGAAATCATTGATAAGCAGAGAAAATACAGCGAGATTTCCGAAAAACTTAATATGATAAATCTTGACTCAAGCAAAAGCGGAGATGTTTTGCAGACACTTACTGCTGAACTTTCAGTTCTTACATCGCAGTCGGCTGATGCAAGAGTAATTGAAATGACTTCTGAAAGCACGATAGCTGAACTTACTTCAAGAATCGAGTCGCTTGAATTATCTGATAAAGATAAGTCGTCTCAGTTAAAAGAGCTTGAGGAGATTTATTCGGCATATGATGAGGATTTAAAGGAAGCACAGGAAAAAATTAATTCCTTTAGAAATTCAATTGATGGGCTTGAGCTTAAACTTGCTTCAAAAGACAGAAAGCGTTCAGAAGTTAAAGCAGAAAGCGAAAAGCTTATGCTTGATGTAAAGGAACATTTTAGAAAAATTTCCTTCCTTGAGAATCTTGAGAGAAATCTTGAAGGCTTTTCCAAAAGTGTTAAAATGGTAGTAAATGCTGCTAAGAACGGCAAGATAAAGGGAATCTGCGGACCTGTGTCACGAGTTATATCTGTTCCGCCACAGTACGGAATTGCTATTGAAACAGCTCTCGGTGCAGCAATGCAAAACATCGTAGTAAATACTGATGAAGATGCAAAACAGGCTATCCGTTTCCTAAAATCGACAGACGGAGGACGAGCAACATTTCTCCCGTTGAACACAATCAAGTCCCGTGAGCTCAGGGAAAACGGACTTGATGATTGTTATGGTTTTGTGGGTATTGCATCAGAGTTATGTACTTGCGAAGAAAGGTATAATAACATATTAGGTTCATTACTTGGTAAAATAGTAATTGCCGAGGATTTGAACAGTGCAACAGCTATTGCAAAGAAGTACTCCTACAGATTCAAGATTGTAACCCTTGATGGTCAGGTTGTAAATGCCGGCGGTTCATTGACGGGTGGTTCGCTCAATAGGAATACAGGACTTTTGAGCCGTGCATCTGAAATTGAGCAATTGAAAAATGTAACAGCTGATTTGCAGAATAAGTCACAGTCAGCTGAAAAGCTTTGTGAGCAGATTACAAGGGAATACGCATCAATTGAGGCTGAACTTTTAGGCACAAGAGCTGAGCTGTCAAATAAGCAGCAGGATTTTGTAAGACTTGAAGCTGAAAAGAAAGCCTGTGAAACTGAACTCAATAATTCAAGATTATTTTTACAGAATTGTAAAAATGAGGTTGCTGATTGTGTAAAAAGGATAGAAATTCTTAAGAATAACAATCAGCAGGCAAAAAAACAACTGGCTGAGCTTAATGTGAAAATTGCTGACGCAGAAAGCAAAGTTAATGATGTTACGGGCAACAGGGCAGAGCTAACCCGTAAGAGGGAAGAATTCACTTCACTTC
>JBGUUJ010000064.1:0-10130 GCA_045133455.1 Ruminococcus sp. | reverse complement strand
TTTGATTTCATCTTTAAGCTGACTAACACTGTAGCCGTACCCTTGTTGACCGAAACCACCGAAGCAGTTGAGATCTTGCCTTACCTGAGAAGCGGTAACATTCATAATCTGGGCAAGCTTTGTAGAAGAAATCCTATCAACCTTCTGTTCATCAAGCTCTGATAAGAAGCGGTAATATCTTGGCAGACGCCTGATAACCGACATTGAAATACTGTCATTTTTAGACATTACACATTTATGCTCCTTTGATGAATTGAAATAAGTTAGCCGAGAGAAGCAGAAAGACGTTCGTCAATAGCTTTAAGGAAAGTTTCAGTATTAACCTTTGTCTTATTCTCAAGTGAAGATATAGCATAAAGGTCGCCTGTCATAATGCCGTCTTCAATAGTCTTGATAGTAGCTTCTTCGAGTTTATCAGCAAAGTTGATAAGTTCAGGAAGTTCATCAAGCTCACCACGTTTTCTGAGAGCACCTGACCATGCGAATAGAGTAGCAACAGAATTAGTTGAAGTCTCTTCACCCTTGAGATACTTGTAATAGTGACGCTGAACCGTACCGTGAGCTGCTTCGTATTCGTAGATACCGTCAGGAGAAACAAGAACACTTGTCATCATAGCAAGTGAACCGAAAGCAGTAGCAATCATATCACTCATTACGTCACCGTCATAGTTCTTACAAGCCCACATATAACCGCCTTCACTACGGATAACACGAGCAACAGCGTCGTCGATGAGAGTATAGAAATACTCAATACCAGCCTCAGCAAATTTTTCTTTATACTCTGATTCAAAGATTTCAGCAAAGATATCTTTGAATCTATGGTCATAAGTTTTGCTGATTGTGTCCTTAGTAGCAAACCAAACATCAATTTTCTGGTCGAGCGCATAGTTAAAGCATGAACGAGCAAAAGAAGAGATACTCTTGTCAATGTTGTGCATACCCTGAATTACGCCGTCTGTCTTGAAGTCAAAGATAAGACTTCTTTCTTCAGAACCGTCTGGCTTTGTAACGCAGAGTTCAGCCTTGCTGCCTTCAGTAACACGCATTTCGGTGTTCTTGTAAACATCTCCGTAAGCGTGACGTGCAATGCAAATAGGCTTTTTCCAGGTAGGAATATAAGGGGTGATACCCTTAACGAGAATAGGACTTCTGAAAACAGTACCGTCAAGAATAGCACGGATAGTGCCGTTAGGTGATTTCCACATCTGCTTGAGGTCATATTCGTCCATTCTTGCAGCGTTTGGAGTGATAGTAGCACATTTAACAGCAACGCCGTATTTCTTAGTAGCATTAGCACTGTCAACAGTAACCTGATCATCAGTCTCGTTTCTGTGAACGAGACCAAGGTCATAGTATTCAGTCTTTAAATCAACATAAGGAAGGATAAGAATATCCTTGATTTGCTGCCAGATAACTCTGGTCATTTCGTCTCCGTCCATCTCAACGAGAGGAGTAATCATTTTGATCTTATCCATATCAGCTGTTCTCCTTTGTGTAGTCAAGCAAACCGCCTGCGATAATAATAGCTCTTGTTCTGTCAGAGAGTTCGCAGTCAGCCTTGAAAGTTTCGCCTGTAGTTTTGTTTACAACAGTAACATCTGAGGCTGAAGCGATTTCGTTCTTTACATTCGGAAGCTCAAGCATATCGCCGAGCTTGATTTTATCGTAATCAGCAGAATCCTTGAAAGTAAGAGGGAGGATACCTGCGTTGATAAGATTGCTCTTGTGGATACGGGCAAAACTCTTAACTAAGACAGCCTTAACACCGAGGAAGAGAGGAGCAAGGGCAGCGTGTTCACGAGATGAACCTTGACCGTAGTTTTCACCGCCAACGATAATGCTCTTTTCAAGAGTTTTAGCACGACTTGGGAATTCCTTGTCACAAACTGTGAAGCAGTGCTCTGAAATTTTCGGAATATTTGAACGAAGCGGAAGAATTTTTGCACCTGCAGGCATAATGTGGTCGGTAGTAATATTGTCGCCAACCTTGAGTGAGCAGGAAGCTTCGATAGAATCGGAGAGAGGACTTGTCTTAGGATATTCCTTAATGTTAGGACCTCTGAGAATTTCAACGTTGTCCATTTCTTCAACAGGAGCTGGTTCAATAACCATATTGTCGTTAATGAGGAATTTCTCAGGCATAGCAATGTCAGCCGCCTCACCGAGAGCTCTCGGATCAGTAAATACACCGTTGATAGCTGAAACGGCAGCTGTTTCAGGAGAAACAAGGTAAATCTGACCGTCAGCAGTACCGCTTCTGCCTTCAAAGTTACGATTGAATGTTCTAAGTGAAACACCCTCGCTGTTAGGAGACTGACCCATACCGATACAAGGACCGCAGGCACTTTCAAGAATACGAGCACCTGCTGCAATCATATCGCCAAGAGCACCGTTTAATGCGAGCATATTGAATACCTGCTTACTGCCGGGAGCAATAGCAAGAGAAACATTGTCAGCTACCTTTTTGCCCTTGAGAATATGAGCAACTCTCATTAAGTCGAGGTAACTTGAGTTGGTGCAGGAACCTATACAAACCTGATCAACTTTCTTGCCTTCAAGCTCTTTGATAGTTTTGATATTGTCAGGTGAGTGAGGACAAGCAGCAAGAGGCTCGAGTTCAGAAAGATTGATTTCGATAACCTCATCATAAACTGCATCGTCGTCAGCCTTGAGTTCAGTATAATCCTCTTCACGACCCTGAGCCTTGAGGAATTCTCTCGTAGTCTCGTCTGATGGGAATACAGATGTAGTAGCACCGAGTTCTGCGCCCATATTTGTGATTGTTGCTCTTTCAGGAACAGTAAGAGTTTTAACGCCTTCACCGCCGTATTCAACAATCTTGCCTACACCGCCCTTAACGCTCATAACTTTAAGAACAGCCAAAATAATATCCTTAGCAGAAACCCAAGGACTTAACTTACCTGAAAGATTAACTCTTACCATTTTAGGCATAGTGATGTAGTAAGCACCGCCGCCCATAGCAACAGCAACGTCAAGACCGCCTGCACCGATAGCAAGCATACCAATACCGCCACCTGTAGGAGTATGGCTGTCAGAACCGATTAAAGTCTTGCCCGGTTTACCGAATCTTTCGAGGTGAACCTGATGGCAGATACCGTTACCCGGTCTTGAGAAGAAGATACCGTGTTTTTTACAAACAGACTGAATAAATCTGTGGTCATCAGCATTTTCAAAACCTGTCTGAAGAGTATTGTGATCAATATAAGCGACGCTTTTTTCTGTTTTTACTCTCGGAATACCCATAGCTTCATATTCTATGTAAGCCATAGTACCTGTAGCGTCCTGAGTAAGAGTCTGGTCAATTTTAAGACCAATGTCGTTACCGACGACCATTTCACCGCATACAAGATGCTCTTTGATAATTTTCTGTGCAATCGTGTAGCCCATAATATTACCTCCTGGAAATTATAGATATTATTTCACGGTGATTTTCGCAAAATAACTATGTTAATTATATAACAATCCGTAGTTATTGTAAAGAAAAAATTACAACTAAAATACAAAATATAGATTTTTTAAGGATAAATACGCACTATTGGGGAAAAGTTTCAAAATATATGGCATAACACGTCAAAAGGTGATGAAAAATATAAATTGAATTTTATACAATGCAGTGATATAATAAAAAAGTATGAAAATAAATGAATGACAATTTGGAACAGAGGGATTTTATGGATGTAAGAGAAAATTTAAGGAATATTGCGATAATAGCGCACGTTGACCATGGTAAGACAACATTGGTTGATCAGCTTCTCAAGCAGAGCGGTATTTTCAGAGCAAATGAAAACGTCGAGGACAGGGTAATGGACTCAAACGACCTTGAGCGTGAAAGAGGTATCACAATTCTTTCAAAGCCAACAGCTGTAATGTATAACGATATCAAAATTAATATTGTTGACACACCCGGACATGCAGATTTTGGCGGAGAAGTTGAACGTATTTTGCAGATGGTAGACGGTGTGGTACTTCTCGTTGATGCATTTGAAGGCTGTATGCCTCAGACAAGATTCGTACTCAAGAAGGCACTCGGACTCGGTAAAAAACCACTTGTAGTGCTTAATAAAATAGACAGACCGGGCGCAAGACCTGAAGAGGTAGTAGACGAAGTTCTTGATTTGTTCATTGAACTCGGTGCAGATGATGATCAGCTTGAATTTCCTGTAATATATGCATCTGCAAGAGACGGTTACGCAACCACTGATTACAACGAGCCTTCAACAGATATGAAACCGCTTTTTGAGGCAATAGTCAACGAAATTCCGGCACCGCAGGGTGATAATGAAGGCGGGCTTCAGATTCTCGTTTCAAATATCGACTCAGATAAGTTTGTCGGCAGAATCGGTGTCGGCAGGGTTGAAAGAGGAAAGGTTAAGAATGGACAGAGTGCAGTTCTCTGTCATGCAGACGGTACCACACAGAATGTCAGAATTGCAAAGCTCTACCAGTTTGAAGGTCTCAAAAGAGTTGAGTGTGAAGAGGCGCAGTTTGGCGATTTAATCTGCATCAGCGGTGTGCAGGATATCAATATCGGTGAAACACTTTGTTCACCTGATTGTGTAGAGCCGTTACCTTTTATAAAGATTGATGAGCCTACGGTTACAATGAACTTCATTGTAAACAACTCACCGTTTGCAGGACGAGAGGGTAAGTATGTAACATCAAGAAATCTGCGAGACAGACTTTTCAAGGAAATTGAAACAAATGTAGCACTTAGAGTTGAAGAAACAGACAGTGCAGATACATTCAAGGTTTCAGGTCGTGGTGAACTTCATCTTTCAATTCTCATTGAAACAATGCGTCGTCAGAACTACGAATTTCAGGTATCACGTCCTGAGGTTATCACAAAAACAATTGACGGCAAGCTTTACGAGCCTATTGAGTTTCTTATTATTGAAGTGCCTGACACATATGTAGGTGCTGTAATGGAGAAGCTCGGCTCAAGAAAAGCTGAACTTATCAATATGGGCACAAGAGAAGGCGGAGTAACACATATCGAATTCAGAATTCCGTCAAGAGGACTTATGGGTTACCGTCCTGAATTCCTTACAGATACGAATGGTAACGGTATTATGAACCATGTGTTCGATGGCTATGAGCCATTCAAGGGCGAAATTATTACACGCCATCAGGGTTCACTTATCGCCTTTGAATCAGGTGAAACAGTAACTTACGGTTTACACGCAGCACAGGAACGAGGCAGACTATTCATCGGAGCAGGTGTACCTGTATATGAAGGTATGATAGTAGGTGCAAGCCCTAAGGCAGAGGATATCACAGTAAACGTATGTAAGAAAAAGCACATCACAAACACCCGTGCATCTGGTTCGGACGATGCGCTCAAGCTCACACCGCCAAGCATAATGTCACTCGAGCAGTGCATTGAATTCATCGCAGATGATGAGCTTGTTGAGGTAACACCTGAAAATATCCGTATGCGTAAGCGTATACTTTCAAAAGAACTCAGAATGAAGCAGGCGTTCCGTAAGAAATGAGTTATGTAATACTTGATTTGGAGTGGAACGGCTCATACAGCAACAAACTGCACCGATATGTGAATGAAATTATCGAGTTTGGAGCAGTAAAAGTTGACGATGAGCTTAATATAACGGATAAATTTTCCGTGCTTATAAAACCTCAGATAGGTAAAAAGTTGTGCAGTAAGGTCAGAGAACTCACAAAAATCACAAATGAGGAACTCAGAGACAGGGGAGTACCTTTTCTTGAAGCCGTAGAAAAATTTACTGTATTTGCTCAGGATAGTATTTTGATGACGTGGAGCACTTCAGATGTTCACGCATTGATTGAGAATTACAGTTATTTTACAGGAGATATACAACTTCCTTTCCTTAAAAAATTCTGTAATATACAGACCTATTGCGAAAAATGTCTTGATTTGCATAATAAGGCTTGTCAGCTCGGACTTTCAACCTGTGCAGAGCTATTAGGTGTTGAATTTTCTCAGGAAACTCAGCACAGAGCCTTTGCAGATGCAGAGTTAAGTCTCAAATGCCTTAAAAGTCTTATTGATAAAAAACCGCTTGACGGCTTTATAGTTGACACAACAGATAACAGTTTTTACGAACGTATGACCTTTAAAACTCATTTTATTACCAACCTTGACAGTAATGAAATTGACAAAAGGCAGATGCGTTTTAGATGTGACTGTTGCGGGAAACCGGCAAAAAGAGTAACTGACTGGAAAATTCGTAACAAAAGTTTTTCGGCAGAGTTTGTTTGCAAACATTGCGGAAGAAATTTCATCGGCAGAGTTGCATTTAAAAAGAAATTCAATGAAGTTGATGTTAAAAAGAAGATAATTGAAAAGCGAGATAAAAAAGCAGAAACATAAAAACAGGTCGGATTTCCGACCTGTTTTTATGTTGAGTTATATAAGTGAAGCTGAAATTTTCTGAATAAGTGTTGAGTCTTTTATATCAACATTTCCGTTTTTATCAGCATCAGCAGACAGCAACTGCTTTTCTGAGAGTGTTTCAACAGAAACGAGATATTTCTGAAGCAGAGTAGCGTCCTTTACAGTAACACTACCGTCAGAATCAACATCGCCGTATAAAATATCATTTGTGTAAGCCTTCACGATTGCGTTACCAACATTGCAACCCAAAACAGTTGTTGATGAAGTTATGCTTCTCCAAGTTCCCTGAGAGCAGTAGGAGCTTTGACCGCTTAAAACAGAAATCTCAGAATATCCGCCGTATGCTATTTCACAAGGCAAGATTGTGTAATTGTATCCGTTGCTGTTAAAAGAAATCTTAATAACAACTGAGTACTTCTCGCCCTTATCGAGATTGATTCCTTCATCAAGAGGGATTGTATAGTATCCTGCAAGTTCAAATGATTTGCTTCCTTTTGCAGCAAGAGTGCCTTTTGTAGGATCCACTGTTGAAGTTACATCGGTGTAAATTTCGTAATTAACCGTAATATTTTCGTATGTAGAGCAAGTTGAAATAGCCTCGAGAATTTCATTATCTCTTGCAGTAAAGAAGTTGGCAGCACTGTAATTATATCCCGTACCCCTAATCTGAGCGTCTCCGAATGTAACGCCGTCGTATTGATAGATATTTTCATATTCATGAACAGTTGAGCCGTCGGTTTTATATTTTGCGTCTTCGGCAATAAATACAACTGAATTTGATATGCTTAGATCATAGTAAGAAAGATAGAAATATCCGTCATTACCCCAGTTACTGCCCCAACTGTTTTTTACTATCCACGCACCATCAGCAGGAGGAGCTATTGTAAAGTTGTTCTTTGAATAATTATCGTCCCAGCCTACAAGAGTGATACCGTGATTAGAAATCTCATTTGAAGTTTCGGCATTAAAATAATAGCTGTTATTTGCACTGTTCCAATACTTATCATTTGTAACACTTCCTGACATTGCGTCAGAACAGTAGTAAGATGAAGAAACAGCACCGTATTCCATCATAAACTGCTTGATTGTTTTTATGCTATTAGCCACAGTGTTACTGTCTAAAAGTTTCTGAGAGGTGACTTCACCGTAATCATTGTGCTCAAATTCAACAGTTTCAGGAAGAAAGTAAGCATCTTTAAGATAAATGTCAGAAGCAGTTCTTAATGAACTATCGACAGTTGTTCCGCCTGAAAACTCATAAGGAGCTTTTTCTTCATCAACAGCACCGTATCTTCTCATAAGAGTTGAAGCAGTCATATAAGAATTACCGCCTACCTGAAACGGAGAATATCCTAAAGAAGAATATGTATCGCTTCCTGCAAACAGACTTTTATCTGAATTACTGTCAGCACCGTTGTAATTAAAATTAATCAGATGTTTTTCAGATAGGTCTATGTCTTTGCCGGCATTTCCCGACCTGATGATATTTGATTCCAGAGAAGCAAGATCGGAAAAAGCCCAGCAAGTGCCGTAGGGATTCTGTTTTTTTATAGATGAAACACAACCTTCATCAACAAGATTGTAGCTTGAAGGCAGAACAACAGATTTCAAAAGCGGACTTCCTAATCTTAATTTATCAGATTTTATATTTTCATTTTTTACAAGAACAGCCTGCCCGTCAACCATTTTAACAGAAGACAGGATTTCATTTGAATTATCCTCTGATGCAAAAGCAGTGACAGTAGTAGAAAAAGCAATTGTAGTGCCAAGAAGAGCGCACAATACAGATTTTAAATGTTTTTTATACATAAATTAAAGCCTCGCTTCGTGAAATTTATTTATTATTACTATTGTACCATATATTATCTGATTAAACAACCCCAAAAAAGCTTAATTTTCCTGAGACTGTCACAAAAAACCTTGATTATTTCATAATTATTTCAAAGTGAGTTCATACAATTTTCACTTTTGAGATTTATTATATCTACAACATAAAAAATAACAGCGCAAGCTGATAAAACAGGAGGTTGCATTATGTCAGATTTCTATAAAGATAATAACATTAATGACAATTCAACAAATTCTGAAAGCAATATAAATAATTCTGAAAACATCTACAGTTCTTCAAAGAGCACATCTTCAGAGCCTAAAACAACAAAAGAAAACTCATACGAGTGGAATTCACAGAATAATAAAAGCTATACAAACGGTGAGTATCATTACTCATATGTGAATGGTAACAACGAAAACGCATCTCATAATCCCAACAATTATGAAAATGCATATTCAACAGCACAGAACAACACATATTCTTCAACAAACACAGGCACATCGAGGAATTACAACTCATCATATGGTAATCGCTCAACATACGGCACATCTTCATATTCAGGTCAGTACAGCACAAATTCTCAGGCAAATGCATACAGCGGCTACTCAAATCAGTCTACACAGAGTTATCCTCATACTCAGAACAAAAAGGTAAATCAACCAAAGAAGAAAAAGGAGAAGAAGCCTGCATCAAGAGGTTTCATTGCAGTAATGCTTGCTGTCACAATACTTGCATCAGGGGCATTAGGTTTCGGCGGAGGATATCTTGCAAATAATATAGACAAAACTTCCGATAATTCTCTAAATATAAATAAGGTTGAGGGAGGCAGTACAGCAACTGCAACCAACACATCAGCAGTCACCACTTCTGAAATTGTAAAGAAAACTGCTGACAGCGTAGTAGAAATTGCAACAGAATCAGTAGTAACAGGAATGTTTACTCAGCAGTATGTACAGCAAGGTGCAGGTTCAGGTGTTATAATTTCAGAAGACGGCTATATCATTACAAACTACCATGTAATTGAAGATTCAAATAATATAACCGTAACACTCAGAGACGGTACAACAAGCTATAACGCTGTAGTAATCGGAAGTGACAAGGAAAACGACATAGCACTTCTCAAAGTAGATGCGACAGGACTTACACCTGCAACATTTGGCGTCAGCTCAGCACTTGCAGTAGGCGACTATGTAGTAGCAATCGGTAATCCGCTTGGTGAACTCGGCGGTACAGTAACAGACGGTATTATCAGTGCACTTGCAAGAGAAGTTACAATTGAAGATAATAATATGACACTTCTTCAGACTAATGCGCAGATTAGCCCCGGTAACTCAGGTGGCGGCCTTTTCAATGCAAACGGTGAGCTTGTCGGCATTGTAAACGCAAAGGATAGTGCAACTGAGGTTGAAGGTATAGCATTTGCCATTCCAATAGACACAGTTCTTGATATTATAGAAGATCTTAAGTCTTACGGTTATGTAACCGGCAAGATAGATCTTGGTATGGAACTTACAGATATAAGTTCAAATGATGCTGCGTTTTATTACGGATTAAATCAGACAGGATGTTATGTTCTTTCCGTAACAAGAGGTTCAAATGCCGAAACAGCAGGTTTCAGAACAGGTGACCTTGTGACAAAAGTCGGCGGTACAGAAGTTTCATCAGTAAGTGACGTAGAAAAAGCACTTGAAAATTCAAATGTTGGCGATAAGGTTAAGTTCACTGTGTATCGCAGTGGTAAGACAATTGATCTGACTCTTACACTTGCGGGATATGTACCTTCATCAAAATTGTCATCAGCGACATCAGCCGAGAATGAATATTCTGATGACGACATTCTCAACAGAATGTTCGGCTGGTAAGTTGTTTTTCATAAAATACCTCTCCAAAAAACGAAGAAAACTC
>JBGUUJ010000063.1:0-1444 GCA_045133455.1 Ruminococcus sp. | reverse complement strand
ATCGCATCAGAAATACTGCTTAATGCTGCTCGGTTCCCCGCCTGACATGGTTCACAGACCCCAATCGCACAGGGCCTGCCGTTCGCTTAATTGCACGCAATGACTTCTTGCAATTCTTGATTATTATATCACACAAAACTTCTAAAATCAATACTTTTTTATCTTTGGGCAGATAGAATTTTCATAATTCAAACGTAAGTTGCCCAACCGTTAGCTTGATATGTCGATAACTGCTACATTGCTTTCATTTAAGTTCATTGATGTTTCCATATTTTTCAAAACGTGACCGATGTATCAAATTAATTGTCGGGAAATTAATTTGTAAAATCAAAATAATTGTGTTAGAATGAAACGAGAAAATGAGGCGGTTATTTTGAAAAAATTGATAATTCACAAATTCACTTCTGCGTGTCAGTATGTAAAAACCTTTCTGAAATGGGCACTCATTGCCTCCGTCACAGGAGTTATCGGCGGTGGAATCGGCACGCTTTTCAGCTATTGTATAAAGCAGGCTAATATTTTTGAAAACAGCTTGTGGTTTCTCGTGCTTTTTATGCCGTTGGGTGGTATCGTAATCGTTTTCCTTTACAAACTCCTGAAAGTAGAAAACGACCTCGGCACAAACTGCGTTATTGAGTCGGTACGGAGTAAAAACCACGTTCCGTATGCCGTTGCACCTCTGATTTTCGTAAGTTCGGTCATCACCCACCTGACGGGAGGTTCATCAGGCAGAGAGGGTGCGGCTCTTCAACTTGGCGGAAGCCTCGGAACTATCGTCGGAAAACTTTTCAGGCTTGACGAAAGCGATATGCACATTGCTCTAATGTGCGGTATGAGCGGTCTTTTCTCATCCCTTTTCGGGACTCCGATTGCCGCTGCGTTCTTTGCGCTTGAGGTTATAAGTGTCGGTGTTGCCTATTATTCGGCTCTCGTGCCGTGCTTTACATCTTCGGTTGTCGCATATTTTGTATCTCTTCACCTCGGAAGTGAGCCGTTTCGATTTGACATAAGCAAATCTGTTCCTGAATTCAATCTGATTTCACTTGCTCAGGTTATCGGTCTTGCCGCTGTCTGCGCTGTGGTGAGCATTATTTTCTGCGTTGCTATGAAGAAAACCCACCACTATGCCAAGAAATTTTTCACAAACGATTATATCCGAATTATTGCAGGAGGTTGCATTGTAATTCTGCTGACTTTCATTGTCGGAAACCGTGACTACAACGGTGCAGGCTCACAGGTCATTATTGAAGCTATAGGCGGAAACGCAAAGCCTGAAGCTTTTCTCCTGAAAATAATTTTCACCTGTGCAACCATCGGATTCGGCTATAAGGGCGGTGAAATCGTTCCAACGCTGTTTATCGGCTCAACATTCGGATGTGTATTTTCACAGTTTATAGGTCTTGACCCATCCTTTGGCGCAGCTGTGGGACTTATATGTATGTTC
>JBGUUJ010000062.1:0-2677 GCA_045133455.1 Ruminococcus sp. | reverse complement strand
CAAAAGCCCGCTGTTAACGGGCGAGATTTGCAACAAATGCTTTCATTTCGCTTTTTGAATGAATGTTGTGAATTTCAGAAATCACTTCGGCTTTTTGAGATTCATTCATATTAGAAAATTTCTGCATTGCTTCGGGGTGTTGAGCAAGTGCCATTGAGAAACCTAACGGTAAATCATTTTTGTCGTTCATATTCAATTCACCTCGTCAACAGTATGCTCAGGAGATTTTACTTTATTCACAATGAAAAGAAGTATTGAGGATAGAATAGCTCTTATAAAAGCGGATATTGAAAGTGCAGATAACGTTGTCTATCAGATTCGGAAGGTAATCTGATAGAAATTACAGTGTAACAAAAATGCAGATTCTTAGCGGAGTCTGCATTTTAATTATAGCATTTATTTGATACGCTCAGCGACAGCGGTAATAACTGATCTGCCCTGCATAGTAATTTTTCTGTCTTTGAAATATATATTATCTTTTTCGCAGATAACATTCTCGCTTGCTTTGCCTGTGTCAACATAAAGTTTCCACACATAGCCTGACGGAAGAGACGGGAGTTCAACATTTACCTTTTCCCAGTAAGCATTTACACCGAAATAAACAATTTCGTCAAGTGCAGGGTTGTCCTTTGACGCACCTGCGTACATAACACCCACCATTCTTGTGTTGCCGTCAAATTCAGTATTCCACGGAACGCAGGAATGAATACTTTCAGGCGGAAAACTACAGGTAGCTTCACGTCTGTTACTTGTGATAACATGGAAACGCTTGCGGAATGCAATCATATATTTTACGAATTCAAAAACGTCCTCAAACTTTTCTTTTCTGCTCCAGTCAAGCCACGAAATGATGTTATCCTGACAGTAAGCGTTGTTGTTGCCGAACTGAGTGTTACAGAATTCATCGCCCGCAAGGAAGAGTGCGGCACCACGACTGCACATAAGTGTTGCAAATGCATTCTTTACAAGCTTTCTGCGCAGTGCATTGATTTCATTGCTATCGGTTTCACCTTCGGCACCACAGTTCCAGCTGTTGTTGTCGTTTGCACCGTCGGTGTTGTTCCAGCCGTTTTTAAGGTTGTGCTTTTCGTTATATGCGTACATATCGTACATTGTAAATCCGTCGTGACAGGTCAGGAAGTTTACAGACGCATTGTTGCCTCTGTAGGCAGGGTCATATAAGTCCTTTGAGCCTGTGAGTCTGTGAGCAGTTGCCCAGGCAAGATTGCCATCGCCCTTGAGAAATCTGCGTAAATCGTCACGGTATTTACCGTTCCACTCAGCCCATCTGTTCCAGGACGGGAAACTTCCTACCTGATAAAGTCCGCCTGCGTCCCATGCTTCGGCAATAAGTTTTACATTTCCCAGAACATGGTCGAATGCAAGACTCTTGAGAAGCGGAGGCTTGTCCATAGGTGAGCCGTCCTCGTTACGTCCGAGAATTGAAGCAAGGTCAAAACGGAAACCGTCAACATGGTACTCTGTAACCCAGTATCTAAGGCAGTTGAGAATGAACTGCTGTACAATCGGATGATTGCAGTTAAGCACATTTCCGCAACCGCTGAAGTTGTAGTATTTTCCGTCGGGTGTGAGCATATAGTATATATTGTTATCAAGACCTTTGAAAGAGAAGAAAGGACCCATTTCATTACCTTCGGCTGTGTGGTTAAACACAACGTCAAGAATAACTTCAATGCCGTTTTCGTTAAGCTCTCTGATAAGTCTTTTAAGCTCTCTGCCTTCGTGGTGATGTTCGTGATTTCCTTCATAACTTGTGTTAGGAGCAAAGAAACCTACGGTGTTATAACCCCAGTAGTCAAGCAACTGTTCACCGTTATAAGTACGGTATGAACCCATTTCGTCAAACTCAAAAATCGGCATAAGTTCAACGGCGTTTATACCAAGCTCTTTGAGATAAGGGATTTTCTCTCTTATGGCGGCAAAAGTACCCGGCTTTTTAACGCCTGATGACTTGTCCTGAGTAAATCCTCTTACATGCATTTCGTAGATTATAAGCTCTTCAAGGGGGTAGTTCTGCATTTTGAAGTTGCCCCAATCGTAGTCATTTGAAACTACTCTTGCCTTGTAAACACAATCGTGTTTCTGTTTGACACCCCAGCCACTTTGACCTGTAACAGCCTTTGCGTATGGGTCGAGAATATATTTTGTTTTGTCAAAGATGATACCTTTTTTCTCATCATATGGTCCGTCAAATGAATATGCGTATTCAAATTCATCAATTTCAAGACCGAAAACGATCATTGAAAAAGTATCACCAATTCTGTAAGATTCAGGAAATGGGATTTTTGCATAAGGCTTGTGTTCCCTTGGTCTAAATAAGAGCAATGTGCAGGAAGTGGCGTTGACGGAGCTTATTGTAAAATTAACTCCTCCACGAACGAGTGTTGCACCGTTAATAAGGTGATGTCCGGGTCTTATGTCAAATCCGCAAACTTTGTCTGTGGGCTTTAATTCCCTTAACATTTCTATAATCCTCCCCTGTTGACTTCCGAAATAGGTAAGTCAGCATATACTAATATAATATATCACAAAGTTCTAAGTTTTACAACAAACGGTTTGCTCTGTTGTGGTTGTAACTTGTTGTTTTTTGCCTGAAAAGGATAGATTAATGCCTTTTTAGAAGAAAATATTTATGTGCGTTTGCAGTTCGTTGAAT
>JBGUUJ010000061.1:0-12032 GCA_045133455.1 Ruminococcus sp. | reverse complement strand
GCTACTGATGAGAGCAGAACTCTCTTTTTTGAATTCTTTTTCATAGAAAAATTCCTCCTAAATTGATTTTGCCCCTAAAACACCATAGGGAAGTTTTTTGTTATATTCAGTGCATTTGCACTTAATACCGATTTTGCTTTTGAATACTAAGGATTGCATTATAAACAATCGTTACATATTCAGACAGCTTACTGCTGTTCGGGCGGATATTATCCGCCCCTACGGGGTTTGTATTCCATAAAATATACTGCTTATCCTTTGTGCACACTGTTATGAAATAAGTTCCGTTATCTGAATAATTGAATTCATTTAATCTGATTTGTTTTCTTTTTGGCAAAGCCATTATTACGGTGCGGTTGTTTCTTCATCGTCACGAACCTGGAACAACATTCTCATTCTTACATGTCCGTTTCTGATGTCATCAATACACTCAGGGTCGTTGCCCTCAATCCAGATTACGATTGTGTATTTATCAACCTCGCCAACCTCAAAATCTTCGCTTGAGGTTGTCATTACCTTTGTGTCGGTTTCAAACTTTGTACAATCGGTTTCTGCTGTACTGCGGTCATCGTATTTGCCCTTACCGTAGATTGCAGGCTCGCCGTTCTTGTAAATCATTACTCGTGTAGCTTCGTCGGCTGACTTTGCAACACCTGTGATTTCAAGATATGCATCATAATCAAGAGTAACCTCTCCGTTGTTCTTGCAGTAGAATGTGTATGCAGCGTAGTTGTCACCGTTATGAGAACCGTTTTCGCTTGTATCAAGGTCTACAGGAAGCCATGAATATGTAATATTTGTAACGTCCTTTACCTGTGTAGCTGAAAGCGAAGCTCCGAATGTTTCAAACTCAGGGTCTTCACTGATTACAATACCTTTCTTCACAGCAGGTGAGTCGACGCTTATGATAAGGTCACCCCACTGAGTTACAAGCATTGATACGAAGAAAAGTATTATAAGAATTATCAGACACACTGAAAGGATTACACGAAGAAGTCTCTGACGTTTCTTATACTTTACAATTTCTATCGAGTCGTTTTTGACGTGAAAATGCTCAATCTCCGCATCGGCTATCTTTTTGTCATTAAAACGACTGAGCTCCTCCGGAGTAAGTGGCTGTTCAATTTTCACTTTCTTTTTTCCGAACAATTTTATCACTCCATTGGATAATTTTGTTTGGCAAGAAAAAATTCCTGCCTTATGATTGATTATGAAATCGGAACGTTGTTTTCGTCACAACCGATAAAACCAAGCTGTATACCAAGCTGAGCGTCCTGAACATCGTCATCACACTGAGGGTCTTCACCGTCAATCCAGATTCGGATTGTAGCCTTTGTAGGTGTGAGCTGTTCAAGGTGGAAAAGTCTTGTGTTATCGCTGTAAACCATTGTGCCTGACGGCAAATCAAATGTTGACTGTCCGTTTACGGGAGTTCCCCTGTTAGGCTCATAGATTGCAGTTCCGTTTGCCTGTGTTGAAAAATCAACTCTTACGCTGTTTACTACATCAGCCTTTGCACCTGTTTCGGTAGTTGTTACCTTTGTTCCGTCATCAAGTCCCTGTTTGGTACTCTCTGTTGTGAGATGAACCCACATATCTTCAGTTGCAATGAAATAACATTCAAATTCAAGATATGAACGGTCGTTTGCCTCTCTTACAGTGCCTCTTTTGTTTGTAAAAGTCACACCGTCTGTTGTTGTAACAGGGTCGAGAACAGTTTCTTCGATACTTGTATCAAAATCAGCAAGGTAACCGTCAATCATTTCATTTGTGATTACCTTTGTGTATTTTTCAAGGTCTGTACCATAATCTTCCATTGCAACTTTAAGCTGAGCACTCATACTGATATGAAGGTCAAGATTGTCAACACCTGCAAATGTGTTGACCGTAAACCACGCTACGGTACTTGTTGTCATAGAAAGAAGAGTGATTATGGCAATAAATGCGATTATCCTCTTGCGCCTTTTCGGGGGTACTTTTTCGCTGACCATATTATCAACGATTCTGCTGAAAAAGCCCATTGCCAAACACTCCTTACAAAACTTTTTTATCACTGAACGCTATAACAGAATTATTATATTGTACTAATTTTATACTCTTTTCTATAAAAAATCAACAACATTGCACATATTTTTTTATTTTCTGTACTTATAGCCAACTAAACCACCTTGTTTTTGTGCATATTAACATATTGTGTTACACCCCTGTCATTTTTGCTAAAAAAACATTATTTTGCTATACTTCATAAAAAAACCCCCTTGAAAACAAGGGGGCAGAAGTTATAATAATAACAAAAGACATTGATTATATATTTTTTACAAATTTTTCATTGTTGTCGAAAATTTATTTGGATTGTAACATTTACAAATATGTCATAACATTAATTTTGTTTTTTTACGATTTTATATTCATCATAGAGCTGAAAGTAATGGCAATTCTCCATATTCTGTGTGAGGAACCTTGCCATTTCATCTTCATCAAGGTTTATACTGCAATAGTCCCCGAACTCATCGTCGGTAACAAAATGTGCGCAGTGTTCACAACTGTCAGCCATTACTATTCTCTCCGTTCTGCTCAAGGTAATCATATTTATTGTAGGTAAACGGTACATAATTATCAAGCTGTTCAAAAACTTCCTGTTCTGTCTCGGCTACAGTGTACAGACGGTTGCAATCGTCTGTCATAAAGCCGTTTTTCACTGCATTGTCAAGCATTGCAATCATAGGGTCGTAGTAACCTTTTACATTATATATAATTATCGGTTTTGAATGACGTCTGAGCTGTTTGAGTGTGAGAACCTCGAAAAACTCTTCAAATGTTCCCATACCGCCTGCACAAATTATGAATGCATCACTCTTATCTTCCATAATCCCCTTGCGTTCACGCATAGTTTCTGTATAGATAAGCTCCGTGCAGTCCTCGTAAAGTACGTCCATTTCGAGAAAAAATTTGGGGCTGACACCTATGAGAGTTCCGTTTTCGGTACTGACACCTCGGGCAGTTGCGCCCATCACACCGTATTTTCCGGCACCAAACACAACACCGTTGCCTCTTTTTGCGAGTTCTTTTCCGAGATTTTTGGCTGTATCAAGGAATTCTCTGTCGATATCTTCGCTTGATGAGCCAAATACACATATATTCATAAAACGAGTCCTTTCTTAAATTTATATATTTCACATTATACAACCCATTTTCACTGCGGTCAATAATGTTTTTACAAGTATTTATCTGTCAGGAGAGATTATATGATAAAAAATAAACGCAGGGATATTCCTGTTGCCGAACGAAGCGTACTTAGCCTTGCGTGGCCGATATTTTTCCAGTTACTGCTGGGAGTTGCGCTCGGCTATGTTGACACTATTATGCTTTCAAATTATTCCGACACGGCAGTCGGTGCAATAGGCAACGCAAACTCCGTTTTGGGATTTCTGTCCCTTGCATTTACTATTATTTCAAGTGCGACGGGAATTATAGTCAGCCAATACCTCGGTGCTGACAAAAAAGACGAGATGAACAAAATCTACACCGTTGCACTGAGTTTCAATCTTGTGTTAAGCGTTTTGATAAGCCTTGTTGTCTTTCTGTTCAGCGAACCTCTTCTTATTTTAATGCAGGTTCCCGAAGAAATGCTTTCAGACGCTGACGCTTATATGAAAATTGTAGGCGGAACTATTTTTACTCAGGCTATGATAAACGCTTTCAGCCAGATTTTCAGCAGTAACGGCAAAACAGTTTTCGGTATGGCGATTTCCTTCGGAATGAATGTTGTCAATATTATCGGAAACTACCTTTTATTGTACGGCCCTCTCAAGATTATCGGTCTTGGTGCGTCAGGTGCGGCTGTATCAACCTGTGCAAGCCGAATTTTTGCAGTTGTTGCGGCTGTGATTTACTATATAGTTGTAATTAAAGGAAGTTTCAGTCTGAAATATCTCCGACCTTTCCCGTTCAAAATTCTGAAGAATCTTTTAAGACTCGGAATTCCTACTGCGGGCGAGAACATTTCTTACAATCTCTCACAGCTTATTATCACTGCTTTTGTCAATACTATGGGCATTGTCGCAATCAATACTAAAATATATGCAAATATGCTGTGTATGTTTACTTATATGATTGCATATTCCGCTGCAATTGCAACGCAAATTATTGTAGGGCACAGCGTGGGTGCAGGTAACAATGACTTTGCATATAAACGTGTTCTCAAGACACTGAGATTCAGTCTTATCGTGTCCATTTCGGTTGCAATTATTAACTGGCTGTTATCGCCTGTCACGTTCACATTCTTCTCTGATGACCCGAGAGTTGCCCAACTTGGTTCTGTGGTTATGTTTATAGCAATCTTCCTTGAACTCGGAAGAACTACTAATATTGTTGTCATCAACAGTATGAAAGCGGCAGGCGACGTGAAATTCCCGACAATACTTGCGATATTCTCTATGTGGGGACTGAGCGTGCTCGTTGCGTATGTTCTGGGAGTAGTTCTCGGAATGGGACTTGCAGGTGTATTTATCGGTATGGCGGCTGATGAAATTCTGAGAGGAATTGTTGTGTTTATAAGGTGGATAAAAGGCAGCTGGAGAAACAGAAGTGTTATAAACGAATAAAATATTTACAGTAAAACAAAAGGGCAGATTTATAATTTGCTCTTTTGCTTTTATTCAAAACATTTTAATGAAATTAGCTTAAAGAAATGTAGCAGTCACTCGTATATCGACCTGACGGTTGGGGTCGAGTGCCTCGACAGGCAATTCGGGCAGACAGATTCATTTTTAGATAACTTCTATGCCCGACTTTAATGAAAGCAATGTAGCAGTTACCGATACATCGACTTAACAGTTGGGGTCGAGTGCCTCGACACGCAATTCGGGCAGACAGGTTCATTTTTAGATAACTCCTATTCCCGACTTTAATGAAAGCAATGTAGCAGTTACCGATACATCGACTTAACGGTTGGGCACGAAACGTTTGATATATAGGAACCTATCTACCCAAAATTAAAATACTTGACAAATAGGGTGGGGTGTTTTATTATTTGAGTAGATATACAGACTTGCTGAAATATTGTGAAAGGAGCAAGGTATATGGATAAGAACAGTAATAATTATGATGACGATTTCGGCTATATTACAGACGATTCTTCTCAGTACGATTATGATAATTTTGATGAAAACGGCATTAAGGAAAAAACCGTGAAAAAACCTGCCAAAAACAGCACAGAGAATAAAACCGAGGATTACGGTGATAACTTCAATTCTCAGACAGGAGACAATGCTGACGATTATGTCTATAACGACAGCTATGACATAAACGAACGTTCAAAAAATCCTGTGAATAAACGTAAGAAAAAAGCAAACAGCACTACAGTGATAGTGCTTGTTGTCTGTGCGTTAATTTGCGTGATTTTAGCCGTGATTTTTGCACTCACTCAGTGTACTGACGGAAATTCTGCACTCAAGGCTACGACTGAACCGACTACTGCTCCTACAACTATGGTGTTTACAACTCAGCCTGAGGTGACTCAATATGCAGAGACACAACCATATGTTCAGGAAACCGATGCTCCGATAGCCACCGAAGCTCCTACCGAGGTTGTGATAACGGAAGCTCCGACTCAAGCTCTGACAGAAGTCCCCGTAGTGACCGAAGTGCCTACCGAGGTTGAAGTACCTGATGATGATATTGCTCAGGAAAGTGAAATCTTATCGGAAAATAATTCCTATTCCGAGGATTACTGATAGCTGTTGTTTATCGTAGCGAAATGTGGTATAATAAATGTAATATAATTATGAAAAGAGGCTAATGACAATGGGATGTAATCACGATTGTTCTTCTTGCTCATCGAGCTGTAAGGACAACAAGGCAGAAAGTATGTATGAGGAACTCAACAAATACAGCAGTGTCAAAAAGGTAATCGGTGTTGTATCAGGCAAAGGCGGTGTAGGCAAAAGCCTTGTAACTTCGATGATGTCTGTTGCAATGAACAGAAAAGGCAAAAAGGTTGCTATTCTCGATGCCGATATCACAGGTCCTTCAATTCCGAAGGCATTTGGCAGAAACGAAAGATGTATGGGAAGCGATCAGGGTATCATTCCTGTTGAAACAGAAACAGGTATCAAAATGATGTCTATTAACCTTCTTCTTGAAAATGAAACTGACCCTGTTGTGTGGCGTTCTCCTGTCATCACAGGCACAGTAAAGCAGTTCTGGTCTGACGTTGTGTGGGGCGATGTTGACTATATGTTTGTTGATATGCCTCCCGGAACAGGTGACGTACCTCTTACAGTGTTCCAGAGCCTTCCGATTGACGGTATTATTGTAGTTGCATCTCCTCAGGAGCTCGTTTCAATGATAGTTGAAAAGGCTGTTAAAATGGCAAATATGATGAACGTACCTGTACTCGGTCTGGTTGAGAATATGAGCTACTTTGCCTGCCCTGACTGCGGAAAGAAAATCTCAGTGTTCGGTGAAAGCCACATTGAAGACACAGCTGCAAAGTACGGTACAAAGGTGCTTGCAAAGCTTCCGATTGACCCTGACCTTGCGAAAAGCGTTGACAACGGCAGAGTGGAATTCTTTGAGGGCAATTACCTCGATGAAGCCGCTGAAGAAATCGAAAAAACACTTGCATAAATCAATCCCTTCGGACATAAAATCAGCCGAAGGAGAATACATATAAGAAATTTACAGCATATTATAAGGAGTGTCCTAATATGAAATGTACAACTTGCGGAGCAGAGCTATTCGGTAGGTTCTGCACAACTTGCGGTGCGCCTGCACCTGTAAAACCTGTATGCACAAATTGCGGAGAAGAACTCACCGGCAGATTCTGTACAAAATGCGGAACACCTGCAAATTCAGAAAATGCAGCTGAACCCGTTGCACCCACAGCTCCTGTTGAAAATAAAGTTGAGCCCGTTGCTCCTGTATCACCTGCTGAAAATTTCCCTGAGCCTGAACAGGCAAATTCCGCACCTCAGGCGGATACATATGATAATACATCAGGCGAAACAGAGGTTCTTTCAGATTATTCTGAACCTATGCAATATAACCCTGTTCAGCCGGCTCCCGAACCAATGCCGTACAATCCTGTACAGTCTGCTCCTGAGCCAATGCCGTACAATCCTGTACAGTCAGCTCCCGAACCAATGCCGTACAATCCTGTACAGTCAGCTCCTGAGCCAATGCAGTACAATCCTGCACAGTCAGTTCCTGAACCAATGCCGTACAATCCTGCACAGTATGGTCAGGCACCTCAGCAGAATATCCCTGATAACGGCCAGATAAACAAAACAAGTTTCGGTCAGCAGTTCACAAATCAACCGAGTGGTGGTTATACAGGTCAACAGTTTACAAATCAGCCTGCACAGAATGTTCCTGCAAACGGTAAAAAGGGTATGAGCACAGGCAAAATCGTAGGACTCGTTCTTGGTATTGTCGGTGCAGTGATACTCATTCTTGGTATCATTTTCGGTGTTGCGGCTTGTAATTTTATGAATACAAGCAAAAATTTAGTTGATAATGCACTTTCATCATATGAGGACTACTACGATGATTATGATGACTATAACGATTGGTTATATGACCTCTATTAATCAAAATTTCAACAGTTGAATAAACTTCAAGGTCGGCACATCGAAAAATGTACCGACCTTTTTTATTATTGATATATTGACTTTTTAATCGGAATACTTTTAACAGGATTACAGGAAAACCGAATAAAGCGGTTATCCTGTTTTAAAAAGGGATATCTCAACTTATGTTCCGAGATATCCCTGATTGTTAAATTTTAACCCTGCTTTTTGCGCATAAGTTTGTGCTTTACGAAAAGTCCGACTGAAATCAGAAGCAGGAAAATTGCCACAGCAAGCATTGCGATTGCAAGCCCGTTTGTAATAGAAATTACTGTGTTATACAATGCTCGTGACGAGAGATTTATATACTTCACTGCTCCCGTGATAAGCAGATATGCAGGGATTATCCCAACAGCCAGAAATGCACCTGAAGTTGCATAGCAAATATATCTCACCGCTCTGTGTTTCCAATGGTTAGCCTTAAAAAATACAAAGATTATAATTGCCGAAAAAACAACAAGTCCGCCGATTATAAAAGGCAGTGTCTGTTTTACAGCTTTAAAATACGGAAACAACTTTCCGAAATACGGAAGTTCAATTGAGTTTTCGTAAATCTTGCCGGCCTCTTTGACGAGAATCTCTCTTCCCTCATTATCGACACTCTCAATATTATTCGCTTCGGCATAAGCAGTAATTGCTTCGTTGAACTTCTGTTTGAAATCTGTTATATCCGCATTTGAGTCCTCAAACGAGTAATAGATTTCAAGATACTTATTAGTATCCTGACTTACCATAACCTCATCTACAAACTCCTCGAAAAACTCTTCGTCAAGTCCGCTGGCATAACCGAGGTCGGTCAGGCTCACTGTAATTTCCGCACTCTTATCTGAAAAGTAGTTTGATGAATTCATACAGTCGAGTATATAATTCCGGTTAAACACAGTCAGCATCAGAATTGTGCACACAGTAATAAGGAACAAGCATACGGAAAGAACAAACGACAGCAGACAGAAAACTGTTGATTTTATTTTTGATTGGAGGTGACTGTTTGCCATAATCAGTTGACCTCCTTTATCGTTTTGTCAATCTGTGGTCCCGAAACATACTCGGCATACACAAAAAATCTATCTCTCGTAAGTCCCAGTTCATCAAACGGATAGCAAGTATACATTATCAGATTTTCATAATCAGCAGTTAGGTCGTATGCTGACCTGTCATTGTAAGCTTTAACGGCTGTTTTTGTAATTCTATACTCATAGTTGCCGTAACTTGTTCTTATTTTGACAATCTGACCTTCTTTTGCATTTTTCAGACCGTTAAAATATGTATTGTTATGACCTGCAACGAGAATTGTTCCGCCATAGCCGGGAATAAAACTTCCGCTATATATACCCACACCATTTCGGAGTGCTACTTCTCCGTCTCCGAAAAACAGTTTGTTTTCAATTCCGCAGTCCTCGATGATAAGCTCACCGAACTGATTGCTGTACATCGGATATTCAACCGCATCAGATTCGAGATATTGTTTGTTATCTTCTTTTGTTACTGTCGGTAAAGTTGCATCTTCTGCCACAGGCACAAAAATATTCTTGTATTCAGTGGAATAATCCTTCTCTGTGTCGGAAAACAACAAACCTCCGACCGAAACTGCTGTTGAAAGCGACGGTGAAAGTGCAAGGTAGAGCACAAGATATGTTCCCACTAAAAATATAATGGGAAGAATTATAAAACTCTTCCCATTAGTTTTTTTATGCCTGCGTCTGTTTTTATGTTCAGACATTTAAAATCAAGCTCTTTCTTTTTTAGACTTTACGAGGTAAACAGAACCGCCTGCTACGAGGAGAACTGCTGCTGCACCGAGTGCAATGAAACCAAAGCTGTTTGACTCAGCACCTGTTGTCTTGATTGGGTTTTCTGCAACCTGACCATCCTGTGTGAGGTATGGAACAGCACTGAATACAACGTTGCCGTCAGGATCATAGATTGAAAGCTTGCCTGTACTCTTGTCATATGACATTGTCATACCGATTGCACCTACAACCTTCTCACCGTATTCAAGAAGCTCCTGCTTCTGAGCAAGTGTAAGGTCTTTGATGTTAGCTGCGCCTGAATTCGCAAGGAAAGTCTTGCCTTCTTTAATTATAGCGAGGATATCATCTTTTTCCTCAGCAGTCAAATCAATTGTGTTGAAATGGTTTTCAACCTGATTAACAAACTCTGTCGGAATGAGCATCTCTTCGCCTGACATTGTTACAGAAGTCTTGAGTTCGTCAAGAACTGCCTGCTCGTTGCTATTGATACCTGCTGCAAAAGCTGTTACAGCAGTAGTAGCAGCAAGAACAAGTGCAACTAAAATCGCAGATAATCTTTTCATTTTTTCTACCACCTTTTTTAATATTTTAATACAGCACTTTTGATGCTATATCCGTATAGCAATACCTTTTTTTACTACGCTTCGCACAGATTATATCATTATTTCGGCAATTTGTAAATAGTTTTTTTACTTTTTTTATTTTATTTTTTCTTTAAAGCAAAATACCGCTTTGTTCTTTTTCTTGTTTCATTGTTTATATATACGCAAAATCGGCTTTTTGTGGAATTTTGACATTAAATCGAGATGCACTTTTGTGAAAAATAACAATCAATATTTTTTGATTTGTTGATTATTTACATATATTTTTTATTTTTGCAACCTTCAACTGTCAATAAATACAATTATTTTATTTAATAGATAAATTTACTTTGAAAAATCTGCTTTTCTCCCCTGTTTTCTCCAATTGCAATAACAATTTTTTTATTATATAATATAATATATATTATAATAGGTGTAATTGTGTCTTTATTTGCAAAAAAATATTACATCATTTATGTAAGGAGTTTTATAAGACTATGGAAATATCTTTCAAAGACATACTGCGAATCATCAAGAAAAACATTATCTTCGTAATTATCATTTCTCTGGTTTTTGCGGTATGCTCATTTTTTGCGACATCATTTTTTATCCAAAAAACATACACTTCATCTGTCAAGCTTTATGTAAGCGCAAACTATCAGGACACAAACGCTAACGATGACCTCGTAACTTACAACTACACATCAAAACTTGTGGCTACCTACATACAGATGCTCGACACAAATAAGTTCTACACTGCTGTTTCAAAGCAGTTGAATGAAAAATACACACCTTCTGCACTAAAGTCAATGATTACTTTTACAAGTGTAGAAAATACCGAAGTTTTTATGTGTTCAGTGGTATCAACCGACCCTACGGAGGCTAAAAGCATTGCCGACGCCGTAGCCGAGGTTGCACCAAAGACAATTTCGGAACTTCTCGTCAACAATTATCAGCTCAAAATCGTCGATGAAGCCACGATTCCGAAAACACCGACTTCCCCTAATGTCACAAGGAACGTTCTTTTTGCTTTCCTTGCAGGATTTGTTATTTCTCTCGTATTTGCATTTGTAAGAGACTACTTTGATGTAAAAATCAAGTACGATGAAGAGATGACCGTAATCTGCGGTGTACCCGTGCTTTCTGCAATTCCTGATTTTGAGTATTACACAAACATAAAAAGAAATAATCACTCACAAAATAGAGAAGTTTCTGACAGAGGTGATGAATAATGGCTAAAACAAAAATCGATCGTTCCATAAATACCGAGGCTCTCGGATTTCAGATCAGAGAATCATATAAAACAGCAAGAACAAACATTGCATATTCAATCATTAAAAAAGGCTGCAAGAAAATTGCCTTTACAAGTTCTGCAAAAGGCGAGGGAAAGACAGTTACAGCTATGAACGTTGCATCTGCCCTTGCTCAGCAGATGGACACAAAAGTGCTTGTAATCGAATGTGACCTTCGTCGTCCGCAGGTTCACTCAGCTTTAAAGCTTACCCCTACACCCGGACTTACAAACTATCTCAACAACGAATGTACCGTTGAGGATATAATCAAGCCTACAAAGCTCCCTACCCTCAATGCAGTATGCTACGGTGCAATTCCGCCGAACCCATCTGAGCTTCTTTCAAGTGAGGTTATGGCTGACTTCATCGAAATGGCTGAGAAAAAATACGACTACATTATCTTCGACACACCGCCTATCGGTGTTGTAATCGACGCAATTCCGTTAATCCAAACATCAGACGGTGTTGTGGTTATTGTAAAGAACGATTCTACAACTTATCCTGAGCTCAACAAAACTCTCGAAACCATAAACCGTTCAGGCGGTAAAACTCTCGGAGTTATCATAAACAAAGTAAGACCGTCCGAATCAAGAAAATACAAGAGAGGCTACTACAGTTCATACGGTTATTACGGATATTAAGGAAGCACTGATTAAATCGTTTGTGCATATTGCGCCGTCAGATTTTTCGTCAGATTGGACAAATAAACCGCAGTAATGCTGACGCATTACGAGGATTTTTTGGTCAGGCTGACAGAAAATATGCAAGCAAGATGTG
>JBGUUJ010000060.1:0-6268 GCA_045133455.1 Ruminococcus sp. | reverse complement strand
TATTTCCGATAATCGTAGGACAGGCAAAGCTGTTGGTATAATTACCATTTTTGATAAGGATATAACGTGGATTATCTATAGGCGAAAGTAGCTCTGACACAGCAGTTGAGAAAATTTTCTTCTCGTGGGAGGTTGCATTACTTAATGAACATAGCACAATTGAACCTGACTGGCTTACATCTGCAAAAGAATTGTTACTTTGAATATCGCCTGTAGCTTTAAGAGTATCCAAAAGACTGCCTGTAAGCGTTTTTACGGAGTTTATTGTATTAGAGAATGATTTAATCTTCCTGATATTTTTAATCGCAGGAATACCTGTAATTAGAAGAAATAAAACATACAAAATTAATTTAAAAATAAAATTAATATTTGATCCTGCGACGAACACACTAATTATCACAAAAACTACAAACAATACGGCAATCAGAATAAGTGCAAGTGTATTGCTAAATGCAAAACCTTTAGGTTGAACAGTTTCAGGGATTTCACAGACCTCTTCAATCTGAGTGTGTGCATAATTTCTGACCATAGCATTCCAGCTTTGCTTCATCGCTTCCCTGTCAGCGGATTTTGCAAGCATAATAGCGTTAATCCTATCAAATCCCTCTTTATTGAACGGTGGCTGAAGAATATCGACTCTGCCTATACCGCTTTCAATAACATTACTGCTGTATGCAGGTGCAAGGAAACATTCAAAACGTCTTTCCAGAGTTTTAAAATCACTGCCTGAAATACGGTTGTTTTGTATATTGTTATTATTTACAAGTTCATCAGACTCAACTGTAACTAAATGCCAGATATTAGAAGCTTTATCAGGATTTGATTTATCTATTCTTATAGCTCTTCCCCTCATTTGATTGGAAAGCATAAAACTTCCTACAAAGCTTGCGAGAATCAGAGAGTTAATACACGGAGAATCCCAGCCTTCACCTAAAAGCGATTTCGTACCAATGAGAACATTTATTAAGCCATTCTGGAAAGCTTCTGTAATAACGGCAACTTTGTTTTTGTTAGAGCCTGAAAAAACAACTCTGCTATACGAAGTATTCTCAATAGGTTTGACACTTATATCCACTTGATGACTATCTGCAATGGACGCAATATCATTTAAAATCACGTTAGGCAAAATTACAAGTGTACCTGAAAGTACTGCAATTTTTGCATTGCTGTTACAATTCCTTCTGATGGATTCAAAAATAGGAACCGTTCCCATTGAAGAAATCTCAGTTTCAGTACCAACAATCCCAATCATATCTTTCTTGATATAATCTGTGAGCACTAACATTCTGAGCTTATCACCAAGTTGGGTATACTCAGAGTCAACAATCTTATTGATACTGTTTAGTTTTCCCATTGAAGACACAAGCATCTTATTGATCTTACCATTTGAAGTAAGGCTCACTTTTCTCTTATCAATCAATGAATATTGGGATAATTCTGAACGCAAACTTTCTGACACTGAATCAGAAAACAATTCAGGCTTATCAATTATCAGTTGAAAGGCTTTTTCTGCATCTTCTAATGTAAAACCGGTCACAACACCGTTATGTTCGATAAGTTTTAATAAATGCAATGGAAGTCTCATTCCACTATTATTCGCAATTCTTATCAAGGATTGGAAACCTTCAAGGTTTTCATAGACAATTTCTTCAACCTGTGAATAATTATTTATAATTTCACTATTTTCAACTGCCTTATTAACCAGTCCACTCTTAATTATTTTATTTGTAGATGTAACTGCATTCTGATTATACTTTAAAAGCTGTTCGGTTTCCTGAACCGTTGGATAATTAAAATAGATGTAATCCTGATGAGGACAAAGAGTTTTCTGTGCCACAAGCTGCGGCACAAAAATTTCTTCATCAATTTCACCACACAAATCATTATATCGTTCCCATTCGTTCGGCGTACTGTCATACGGCGGTGTCGCTGTAAGTGAAATCAAAACAATATTACTTCCGAGTTCCTTCAAAAATCCCTCAAGAGCTTTTTGCCACTCACTTCTGAGATGATGAGCTTCGTCAAGACAGATTGTGCGTATACCGCAGGCTTTAACAGTCTTTACAAGGTCAAAAGAAGAAAAATCTTCGTCTGTTTCCTGCACCATACTCTCTTCATCAGCTTCATTTTTCAGAGTAGTTTTAACGTAAGCTGAGTGAAGAGCCTGATAAGTAACTGATGTTATCAGCGCCGGACTTTTAAGGTCATAGGAAATATATCCTTCACAACTCTCGCCTTCAGGAATAAAATTCCCTTCAAATCGTTCACCCCACTGTTGGCGGATTGTAACAGACGGTGACAGAACAAGTGCAGGGGTATTGAGACCTCTGATAAGCTCGAGACCTAAAATTGTCTTACCGCTACCCGGTGCAGCTATTATATGTACTCTGCCGTCTTTAAGATAACGATTTGCATTTGCAAGAATTTTTCTCTGATAATCACGGAACGTTCCGTTAAATTTAATATTATTAAAATTTTTCATACCATACTCCACGAAAATTAATGATATAATTATACAATTAATTCTTTTTGATGTAAAGAACTCCAAAATAGAAAGAAGCCATACATTGTACGGCTTCTTTCTATTTTGTTTGAACTAAAAATTATATATCAGGATTAATTGAACCTAATAATATCACTTTTCAACTCTTCCGAGAAGATAATCTACAGACACTTCAAGAATATCTGCAAGTGCAACAAGCTCAACATCTGTAACGAATCTTATCTGCCCCTCAAGTTTAGAAAGACCTGATGCATTCATATCTACACCGTTAACCTGAAGCTGAGCAAGTAATTCTTTTTGCTTCATACCCTTCTGTTTTCTTACAAGTTCCACACGGTTTCCTACAAGATTTCTATCTCCGAGTTCCTGCTTGCGAAGTCTCATTTTTTACTCTCTCCAAATCATTATAATTCTTTTTTAAAATTCTTTAAAAACATTGTGATGTTATTATAATACTTTATTAGAAAAAAAACAAGCCTTTTTTGTAAATAAATTTAAAATTTTGAAATTTTTTATCGCATAAAGTTACAAATCGATAATTATATGGTAATACTATACAAATATCACTGTATTAAACACCGCATTTAATACAAATTTCACTTATTATTTTTCTCTCGTAGAAAGATGTTAACTTTGTTAAAATAGCATTCTTCGCTTGTGGAAAATTGTTAGTAATGTTAAAAGCTGATTATAGGCGTTAATTTTAACAATGGTTACATATTTGTAATTGTATTTTATAAAATAAAAGACGCTCTGAATACTGAACGTCTTTCAATAAAATTAACCTTTAAATGTACCATTTTCAATTTCAGCAAGCATTTCAAGACGCTTGTCGTGTCTGTCCCCTTCTTCCGGGGTGTTAAGAAAAATGTCAGTGTATTTTACTGCATCTTCTTCAGTAGTTACTCTTCCACCCATGCAAAGGATATTTGCATGGTTGTGACGACGAGTCATTTCTGCGCCGAATTCGTTATTTACAACTGCAGCACGGATTCCTTTTACCTTATTTGCGGCAATTGAAATTCCTATGCCTGTACCGCAACAAAGAATTCCGCATTCACATTCACCGCTTGCAACGGCTGTTGCAACCTTATAAGCATAAATTGGATAATCAACGCTATCAGTACTGAATGTACCGAACTCTTTATATTCAATGTTCTTTTCGTTTAGATATTTTTTAACGGCACAAATGAGATTGTATCCGCCGTGATCGCATCCAAGTGCTATCATTTCTTATTAACCCCCAATTTTTTATTAAGTTCTCTCTGCGCCTGTGGTAATCGGAGATATGTAGGCATAAGCTCAGATGCAGTCATTATTTCACCGTCATCAAGCTTTTTAAATGCCGCACAAGCAACAGAAGAAGCATTTTGTATTCTGTTATTAATCGGTGCAAGAAAAACGTTTTTAAGCTCATTATTGAGAAAATCTGCGCATATCTGTGCTCCGTCTCCTACAAGAACAACTTTTTCTTCAGTTCTCTCAAGTTCAAACTTCAGATCGGTAAGTGCTAACGCTCTGTCCTCAGTGAGTCGTGTAATTTCATTTCTGCTTACTCTGAACAACGCATTATACACCTGTGAGCAACGTGCGTCCATTACCGCACACACTACACAATCACTGCCGAGCATATTATAAGCCATACTCTCGAGAGTTGAAACTGACACACACGGAAGATTGCGACTAAACGCTAATCCCTTTACTGCCGCAACGCCGATTCTAACTCCGGTAAATGAACCGGGTCCTGCATTTACAGCCAATATATCAATTTCTTCAGATGTTATACCTGTTTTCTTCAATACTTCTTCAATCATAGGAATAAGTGTCTGGCTGTGAGTTAGAGCAGTGTTTATTGAAAAAGCACCGATTATTTTATTTTCTTCTGCAACAGCAACTGAGGCTGACGTTGCAGATGTATCTACAGCAAGTATTTTCACTGTATATCCACACCTTCTATTTCAAAAACTCTTTCGTTATCGGTTTCACCTTTTGAAATATTTATTCTGATTGCATTTTCAGGCAATGCACCTTCAATGTTTTCACTCCACTCAATGATGAGTATGCCGTTATCAATATAATCAAAGAATCCTGTAGAATACAAATCCTCCCAAGAATTAACTCTGTACATATCAAAATGATAAATATTGAATTTTCCGTGATACTCATTTACAAGTGCAAAAGTAGGACTTGAAACACCGTCCTCTACTCCGAGCGCATAAGAAAAACCTCTTGTAAATGCAGTTTTTCCCATTCCGAGTCCACCAAAAAGTGCAATAACTTCATTACCCGCAAGTTTTTCAGCAACTAAAGCACCAATCTTTTCAGTGTCTTCAGCACTTTTTGAAATTAACTTAACCATATCAGAACAACCCAACTATCTTGCCATTTTCAACATCAATGCCGTGTGCGGCAGGAACTTTTGGAAGTCCGGGCATCGTCATAATGTCGCCTGTATAAACTACCACGAAACCGGCACCGTTCGAAAGGGTTACGTTTCTTACAGTTATTTCAAAATTTTTCGGAGCACCGAGAAGTGAAGGATTGTCGGATAGTGAATATTGTGTTTTTGCAATGCATACAGGAAGATTGTCTGCACCGAGAGATTCAACCTCTTTTATAGCTTTTTCAGCTTCTGTTGTGTAATTGACTTTGCTTGCACCGTAAATTGTTGAAGCAATTTTCTCTATTTTCTCTTTTATCGAAAGATCAAGAGGGTAAATTGGTTCGAAGTCAGATGGCTTTTCGCAAGCCTCTACAACCTTATGAGCAAGCTCTATTCCGCCTTCTCCGCCCTTGCCAAAAACATTTGAAAGAGCAAAATCAGCACCGTTTTCACGACAATAATTTTCAATGTATTCAAGTTCTGCGTCAGTATCTGTTCCAAACTGGTTGATTGCTACAATTACAGGAACATTGTACTTACGCATATTTTCAATGTGAACACCAAGGTTCACTATACCCTTTTTAAGTGCTTCGAGATTTTCTTCTGAAACTTCAGACTTAGGTACACCACCGTTGTATTTAAGTGCACGACAAGTTGCAACAACTACAATTGCAGACGGTTTTAAACCAGCGTACCTGCATTTGATATCAAGAAATTTTTCCGCACCGAGATCTGAACCGAAACCAGCTTCAGTGATACAATAATCAGCAAGTTTCATAGCAAGCTTTGTGGCACGCACACTGTTACATCCGTGTGCGATATTTGCAAAGGGTCCACCGTGCATAATTGCAGGAGTTCCCTCGAGTGTCTGAACAAGATTAGGCTTAATTGCATCCTTAAGCAATGCAGTCATAGCACCGTCAGCTTTCAAATCCTTCGCATAAACAGGTTCACCTGAATAAGTGTAAGCAACAAGGATTTTGCCGAGTCTTTCCTTCAAATCGTCTATATCATTTGCAAGACAGAGAATTGCCATTACCTCTGAAGCAACAGTAATTATAAAATGATCTTCTCTCGGTACACCATTGACTTTTCCGCCGAGTCCGACAATTACATTTCTGAGTGCACGGTCATTCATATCAAGACAGCGCTTAATAAGTATTCTTCGAGGATCAATCATAAGAGCATTTCCCTGCTGCATATGATTATCAAGCATTGCACAACAAAGGTTATTCGCAGAAGTAATTGCATGCATATCACCTGTAAAATGGAGATTTATATCCTCCATCGGCAGAACCTGTGCATATCCGCCCCCTGCTGCACCACCTTTAATTCCAAAAACAGGACCAAGCGACGGTTCACGCAATGCAATAACAGCCTTT
>JBGUUJ010000059.1:0-3680 GCA_045133455.1 Ruminococcus sp. | reverse complement strand
TTTTCGGCAACGCTTTTTTTAACTTTGGGAGACAGGGTTTAGATTAATTTAAACGTTAGTTGCCCAACCATTGTCTTCATATATTGGTAACTGCTACATTGCCGAGTACCTCGGCTCGTATTTCGAGGATAAAAGTCGGTGATTTTTTTCACAACGGTTGCCCGACCGTCACGTTGGTGGGCAACCGTCGTGCGTTGATTTGACGTTGATTTATACTTTGTAGGGCAAGGGCTCTGCTCTTGCCGAAAACGCAACCGATAAATCAATTATATGGCATTTAATAATAAAGATTTCCCTAACTATTGACATAAGATATTTTTTTTGATACAATATAAATGTTGCAACGGGATGTAGCGCAGCTTGGTAGCGCACACGTCTGGGGGGCGTGGAGTCGCAAGTTCAAATCTTGTCATCCCGACCAAAAAGGTGGTTTTTTAGCCACCTTTATTTTTTTGCCAACTTTTCCTCTTAAAATGCTCAAAAAGCAAAAGACGAAAAGAATATCATTATTCTTTCCGTCTTTTGCTATGGGAAACTTCTCGGTCACGCTCAGAAAATTAAATTTTATATAATGCTCAATTTATATGCAACGTCACATTGCCGTGCCGAGCACCCGACAAAAAATCCTCCTGTCGATTTCTCGATAGGAGGATAATTTATATCTATAGGATTGCTAAACCAAATATTAATTACATATCCTTGATAGCAGCCTGAGCAGCAGCAAGTCTTGCAATCGGCACACGGAATGGTGAGCATGATACATAATCAAGACCGAGCTGGTGACAGAACTCAACTGATGTTGGATCTCCGCCGTGCTCACCGCAGATACCAACGTGAAGCTTGTCGTTTACAGGCTTACCGAGCTTAATAGCTGTATCCATTAACTTGCCAACGCCTGTCTGGTCAAGTCTTGCGAATGGATCGTTCTCGAAGATCTTTGTGTCATAGTAAGCGTCTAAGAACTTACCTGCGTCATCTCTTGAGAAACCGTATGTCATCTGTGTGAGGTCGTTTGTACCGAAGCAGAAGAAGTCAGCTTCCTTAGCAATCTCATCAGCTGTAAGAGCAGCACGTGGGATTTCGATCATTGTACCAACTTCGTAATCAAGCTCTACGCCTGAAGCAGCGATTTCAGCGTCAGCTGTCTCAACAACTACCTTCTTAACGAACTTGAGTTCTTTGATGTCGCATACGAGCGGAATCATAATTTCCGGCTTAACTGCCCAATCTGCGTGAGCTTTCTTAACTTCGAGAGCTGCACGGATAACAGCCTTTGTCTGCATCTTTGCAATTTCAGGATATGTTACTGCAAGACGGCAGCCACGGTGACCCATCATTGGGTTGAACTCGTGGAGTGATGTGATGATAGCCTTGATGTCTTCAACTGTCTTGCCCTGAGCGTCAGCGAGCTTCTTGATGTCAGCTTCGTCTGTAGGAACGAACTCGTGAAGTGGTGGGTCAAGGAATCTGATTGTTACAGGATTGCCTTCGAGAGCCTCATATAAAGCCTTGAAGTCGCCCTGCTGATATGGAAGAATCTTCTCAAGAGCTGCTTCTCTCTGCTCAACTGTGTCTGCGCAGATCATTTCACGGAATGCAGCAATTCTGTCTTCCTCAAAGAACATATGCTCTGTACGGCAAAGACCGATACCTTCAGCGCCGAGCTCTCTTGCCTTCTTAGCATCTGTTGGTGTGTCAGCATTTGTTCTAACTTTAAGCTTTCTGTATTTGTCAGCCCAAGCCATAATTCTGCCGAATTCGCCGGCGATTACAGCGTCTGTTGTCTGGATAGCACCGTCATAGATGTTACCTGTTGAACCGTCGATTGAGATGTAATCTCCCTCGTTGAACTCTTTGCCTGCAAGTGTGAACTTCTTGTTAGCTTCGTCCATGTTGATGTCGCCACAACCTGATACGCAGCATGTACCCATACCACGAGCAACAACGGCAGCGTGTGATGTCATACCGCCACGAACTGTGAGGATACCCTGTGAAGCCTTCATACCTGTAATATCTTCAGGTGATGTCTCAAGACGAACGAGAACTACCTTTTCGCCTCTTGCGTTCCAAGCTTCAGCATCTTCAGCTGTGAATACAACCTTACCGCAAGCAGCACCCGGTGAAGCACCGAGACCCTTGCCGATTGGTGTAGCAGCCTTTAATGCAGCAGCATCGAACTGTGGGTGTAATAATGTATCAAGGTTACGAGGATCGATCATAGCAACTGCTTCAGCTTCTGTTCTCATACCTTCGTCAACGAGGTCACAAGCAATCTTTAAAGCAGCCTGAGCTGTTCTCTTACCGTTTCTTGTCTGGAGCATATAGAGCTTCTTGTTTTCAACTGTGAACTCCATATCCTGCATATCTCTGTAGTGGTTTTCAAGGTTCTTACAAACGTCCTGGAACTGAGCGAATGCTTCAGGGAACTTCTCAGCCATCTGAGCGATTGGCATTGGTGTACGAACACCTGCAACAACGTCTTCACCCTGAGCGTTTACAAGGAATTCACCCATAAGCTTCTTTTCGCCTGTAGCAGGGTCACGAGTAAATGCAACACCTGTACCACAGTCGTCACCCATGTTACCGAATGCCATTGACTGAACGTTAACAGCAGTACCCCATGAGTAAGGAATGTCGTTGTCACGACGATATACGTTTGCACGAGGGTTGTCCCATGAACGGAATACAGCCTTTACAGCGCCCATCAACTGCTCCTTAGGATCGTCAGGGAAGTCTTCGCCGATTTTAGCCTTGTATTCAGCCTTGAACTGAGAAGCGAGTTCCTTGAGGTCGTCAGCTGTGAGTTCAACGTCATAAGTAACGCCCTTAGCAGCCTTCATTTCGTCGATAAGCTCTTCAAAGTACTTCTTACCAACTTCCATAACTACGTCAGAATACATCTGAATGAATCTTCTGTAGCAGTCCCAAGCCCAACGTGGGTTGTTTGATTTTTCTGCAAGTACATTAACAACTGTTTCATTAAGACCGAGGTTGAGAATTGTGTCCATCATACCTGGCATTGAAGCTCTTGCACCTGAACGTACTGAAACGAGAAGAGGGTTTTCCTTGTCACCGAATTTCTTACCGGTGATTTCTTCCATCTTTACGATATACTCGTTGATCTGACCCTGAATCTCTTCATTGATCTCTCTGCCGTCCTCATAGTACTGAGTACAAGCTTCTGTTGTAATTGTAAAGCCCTGTGGTACAGGAAGTCCTAAACCTGTCATTTCTGCAAGGTTAGCACCCTTACCGCCGAGGAGCTCACGCATGTTAGCGTTACCTTCTGTAAAAAGGTATACCCATTTTTTAGCCATAGTTGGTAATCCTCCTATAAAATAAAATATACGGCTGTGACGGATACTTTATATATCCGCCTGCTTGTATAAGCCTAAATGATATTATAACAAATGTTAGCAAAAATAGCTATATTTTTTTAAAATTTTTTCTTATAAAAAACTCACGGAAAATTTTATTAATATTGTATAAATCGTTTAAATTGTGTACAGATAATGTTTTTTTGTAAAATTTACTTGAATTTTGTAATTTTTATGAGATAATATTAATATCTGTTAATATGTTCGCAGGAGCAAAAATATCGATTGTTCCTGTATTATGAGGTTAAAAATGAGTAATTGTGCAATAATTCTTGCAGGCGGAGAAGGCAAGAGAATGAAGTC
>JBGUUJ010000058.1:0-4819 GCA_045133455.1 Ruminococcus sp. | reverse complement strand
TATCTAACAACAGTGCTCACAGATGGACACCAGATGTACCTATGGTAGTGCCAGAGATTAACCCGGAACACTTCGAAGTAATCGAAGCTCAGAAGAAACGTCTTGGAACAACACGAGGTTTCGTAGCAGTAAAACCAAACTGTTCTATTCAGAGCTATGCTCCAGCATTATATGCACTTCGCGAATTTGAACCATATGAAGTAGTTGCTACTACATACCAGGCAATCTCCGGTGCAGGTAAAACATTCAATACATGGCCTGAAATGGTAGATAATGTAATCCCATACATTGGCGGTGAAGAAGAGAAATCAGAGAAAGAACCGCTCAAAATTTGGGGTAAAATTGAAAACGGTAAAATCGTCAATACAGATGATATTTCAATCACATCACAGTGTATCCGTGTACCTGTTTCCGATGGTCACACAGCAGCTGTATTTATGTCATTTAAGGACGGTGTAAAGAAGCCTTCTGTTGAAGAAATTATCAAAATTTGGGATAACTATCAAGGAAGAGCTCAGGAACTTGACCTTCCGAGTGCTCCAAAGAAGTTCTTACACTATTTCAGTGAGCCTGATCGTCCACAGATTAAGTCAGAAAGAAATCTCGAAAACGGTATGGCTGTTTCAGTAGGCAGACTCAGAGAAGATACACAGTACGATTATAAATTTGTATGTATGTCACACAATACATTAAGAGGCGCAGCAGGCGGTGCAGTTCTTCTTGCAGAACTCCTCTGTGCTGAAGGTTATATGGACTAATTATAACGGAGGTAAATTATGGCTGACCACATTTTCACAGGTTCAGGTGTTGCTATCATAACACCTATGAAGTCTGACGGTAGTGTTAATTATGAAGTTCTTGAGCAGCTTCTTGAATTTCATGTAGCTAACGGTACAGATGCAATTATTGCCTGCGGTACAACAGGTGAAGCCGCTACTCTTTCGGAAAAGGAGCATTGCGAAGTGCTTTCTTTCGTAGCAGAGAAGATTAACGGAAGAATCCCTGTTATTGCAGGTACAGGAAGTAACGATACTTCAACTGCAGTTATGCTTTCAAAATCTGCACAGAAAACAGGAGCAGATGCACTTTTATGCGTAACTCCATACTACAACAAAACATCACAGGCAGGTCTTATAAAGCACTTCAATGTAATTGCTGATTCAGTAGATCTTCCTATTATTGTCTATAATGTTCCGTCAAGAACAGGCTGTAATATCCAGCCAAAGACATATGTTGAACTCTGTAAGCATCAGAATATTGTTGCTACAAAGGAAGCAAGCGGTAACATTTCACAGGTTGCTTTGATTCGTTCACTTTGCGGAGATAAGCTTGATGTTTACTCAGGTAACGATGACCAGACTGTACCATTTATGTCACTCGGTGCACTTGGCGTAATCTCTGTTTTTGCAAACATCTGTCCTGCTGAGATGCATCAGATTTGTCAGCTTTGTCTTGATAATAATTTCGCAGAAGCTCAGAAGCTTCACTTCCATTATCTTGAGCTTATGAACGAACTGTTCAGCGACGTTAATCCTATTCCGATTAAGACAGCTATGAATCTTTTTGGTTATGATGCAGGTGAATGCAGACTTCCGCTTGTACCAATGAGCGTTTCTGGTTATCATGACCTCAAGGATTGTCTTGCAAAGTATGATTTACTCGGCAAGCACGCAAAATAAGAATTACTTAATACCGCACATTTATTGTGCGGTATTGTTTTAAAGGAATATTAAAGGGGAATGTAAAATGGTTAATATTGCAATTGTCGGTTGTAACGGCAAAATGGGACATTTTGTTGCCGATGCAGTTGCACAGAACAGTGATGCGACTGCTTTATTCGGTGTAGATGCTTTTGGTGAAAGCACATATGCTTTTCCTGTATATAAAAGTTTTAAGGAAATAATTGAAACACCTGATGTGATTATTGATTTTTCAAATCCGGCTGTACTCGACGGTATGCTTGAGTATGCTCTTGAAAATTCAGTACCTTGTGTTATCTGTACAACAGGATTTTCAGCTGAACAGATTAAAAAGATCAAGGAAGCTTCAGAAAAAATCGCAGTGTTCCATTCAGGTAATATGTCACTCGGAATAAACCTTCTTATTGAACTTACAAAAGAAGCTGCAAAGGTTTTAGGAAATTCTTTTGATATTGAAATAATTGAGAAACATCACAATCTCAAGGTAGATGCTCCGAGCGGTACAGCACTTATGATTGCTGACGGCATATCAGAAACTCTTGAAAATGAACCTCAGTATATATACGACAGACACACATACCGCAAAAAACGTTCAAATAACGAAATTGGTATCCACGCTGTAAGAGGAGGTACCATCGTAGGTGAACATGATGTAATTTTCGCAGGTCACGACGAAGTAATTACAATTTCACATCAAGCTCAGTCAAAGGAAGTTTTTGCAGTAGGCTCAGTAAATGCCGCTGTGTACCTTGCAGGACAAAAGCCCGGTATGTACAATATGGGAAATCTTCTTTCAGCAAAAATGAACTGATTTTTTTAATTTGCACGGCAGAATGCCGTGCATTTTTCTTTTATAATCAATCCATTGGTGTAACGATGTCCATAGACTTGTCATAGAATGTAATAAAAAACTATTTTATAAAGGTGAAAGATATGGAAAATAATCTGATAATGTTCAGTTCAGTTACTCTCGCAATGAGAGCAAATGATTTATTAAATAAGAATAGAATTATGTGTAAGGTAATAAGAACACCTGTTAATCTCAGAAACAGATCCTGCGGATATAGTGTTCTAGTAACTAATAATTTCCAATTTGCGATGGATTTAATCAGTAGCAACAGGATTCCTGTGTTGGGAATTGCTGCTGTTGATATAAGATGATATACTTTGACAATGGTGCTACAACTTTTCCAAAACCTGAATCAGTAGTAAGAGCGATAAATAATGCCTTGCGATATTATGGCGCAAATCCCGGCAGAAGCGGTCATAAAATGTCAATGAAAGCATCTGAAGTGATGTTTGATTGTAGAAATAATGTTGCAAGATTATTTGATGTTGATACTCCTGAAAAAGTAATTTTTACTCAAAACTGCACTGTTGCAGTAAACACCGTGATAAGAGGACTTTTAAAATCAGGTGACCATGTGGTCATATCTTCTCTTGAACATAATGCAGTTGTTCGTCCTCTTGAATTTATGAAAAAATACGGTGTCGAATATTCAATAGCCGATTATATCCCTTATGATGATGAAAAGACTATTGAAAATTTCAGAAACGCAATAAAGGAAAATACAAAACTTGTAATCTGTATTCACGCATCAAATGTATTCGGGGTTAAATTACCTGTGGAACGAATTTCTGCGTTGTGCAGAATACACGGGATTTTATTTTGTCTTGACGCTGCTCAGACAGCAGGTGTTGTGCCGATATCGCTCAAGAACAGCTGTATTGATTTCCTTTGCACTTCAGGTCATAAAAGTTTATACGGTCCTATGGGGACAGGTCTGCTTGTAATTAATACTGAGCAGATTCCTGATAGTCTTTTTCAGGGCGGTACGGGAAGTATGTCGTCTGAAAGATCACAGCCTGAAATTCTTCCCGACAAATACGAAAGCGGAACACCTAATCTTGTTGGTATAGCAGGTTTGAATGAGGGTGTAAAATTTGTTCTGAATAAGTCAGTAGACTCAATAGAAAAACATGAAATGACACTTGCCCAACTGATGTATGACAGATTAGAGAGGTTAAACGATGTAATATTATACACAAGACGACCTGATATCAATATTTCTGTTCCGGTAATTTCATTCAATATCGATGGTCTTGATAGTGAACAAACTGCATCAATCCTTAATAAAAAATATAATATTGCAGTAAGAGCAGGACTTCATTGTGCACCTTTGGCTCACGAATTTTTTCATACCGAAAAAACAGGTACTGTCCGTGCGGTAGCTTCTATCTTTATGGACAGGAGACAGGTTTTGTATTTTACCGATGCAGTGGCAGATATCAGTAAATTCAAAAAAGCGATGAAAAAGGTTGCAATTAATGTATAATCTGTGTTAAAATAAAAAGGAATTATAAGTTGGGGAGGGTTGAAGCTTTGGAAATTTTTGAAACTTTTATTTCGATTGTAAAGACTATCCAAATTCGTGATATTATTGATATTCTTGCAATTGCAATCATAATTTTCGGCTTATTCAAACTCGTTAGAGAAACCCGAGCCGTTCAATTATTAAAAGGTGTTATTGTTCTTTTTATAATATACGCTGTATCATCTTTGTTCGGTCTTGTAATGCTGTCAACACTGTTGCAAATGTTTTTTGAAGCGGCTGTAGTGTTGATTGTAGTAATATTTCAGCCTGAAATCAGAAAAGCACTTGAACAGATGGGAAGACAGAACACTTATAAAAAGTATATCAAGATTTTTTCGAAACACGGAAAAACTGATGAGTGGAAAAAAGCTGTCAAAAAATCAATTATTGATGTTGCAGATACATCACTTCTTTTTTCACGTTCAAAAACAGGTGCGTTGCTTGTATTTGAAAGAGAAACAATGCTTTCTGATATAGCTGCAACAGGTACAATTCTAGATGCAGAGACATCTGTTGCCCTTTTCGGTAATATTTTCTTCAATAAAGCACCACTCCACGATGGTGCAAGCATTATCCGAGACGGTAAATTGTTTGCTGCAGGATGTATTCTTCCTCTTACTGATAATAAAAATGTAGATATAAATCTCGGTACACGTCACAGAGCCGCGCTGGGTATAAGTGAGCAGAGTGATGCTGTTGTGCTGATAGTGAGCGAAGAAACGGGCATTATATCTATTGCTATAA
>JBGUUJ010000057.1:0-6414 GCA_045133455.1 Ruminococcus sp. | reverse complement strand
TTATACTCGCCTTTGTAGATGTAGCCCTTATCATAGAGCTCCTTAAAGATTTTCTGAACAGTTTCGATGTGATAATCGTCAGTTGTGCGGATATATCTGTCGTAGCTGATGTTCATAAACTCCCAGAGTCCCTTGAAAATCTCTACGATTTCGTCAACATACTGCTTGGGAGTAACACCCTTTTCGGCAGCCTTCTGCTCTATTTTAAGACCGTGTTCATCAGTTCCTGTGAGGAACATTACGTCGTAGCCCTGCATTCGTCTGTAACGAGCGATAGAGTCACACGCAACGGTTGTGTAGCAGTGACCGATATGCGGATTGCCCGAAGGATAATAAATAGGCGTTGTAATGTAAAACGGTTTTTTCTTGCACATAGTGTTAATTCCTCCCTGATTTTGAACAAATGAGTTCTAATCCTTATTATACCAATTAAAGCAATAAAATGCAACATATTTTAGCTTTGGTTGTACACAAACCGAAGTGTATATTATTGAGTGTCAAACCCACAGATGAGTTTTGCCCTGAAAAATGTAGTAGTTACCAATTTAGCAGGCTGCCTGTTAAGCACCCGACGTATCCGATAAAAGTAATCCGTCCGCCTAAAAAACAAAAACGGCTAATCTCTGTTTTTGTCAGAGATTAGCCATTGTAGTTTATTAAACTGAGTCCACAGTCAGGAAACCGCTGTTGCAGTTATCCCGATTTTATGCCAAAAATAAAATTATTTCATTGCCTCGTAAACTGCAACTGCGCAAGCAACTGTAGCACCAACCATTGGGTTGTTGCCCATACGGACAACTATTCAATAATAGTTAATCATCTAGAGTATGTACAAAAGACCTCAATAAATTAAAAGAGGACCGGACGCATCCAATCCCCTTAAGTATGCTCCGTAGAGACATACCGCTATTCACATATATATTATACAACAAATATAGAAAAAATGCAATAGTTTTAAGAATTTTTTAAATAAATTTTCGCAAAGAAATAATTTTTGTATTATTGTCAGTATGAATAATTTGATTAAATACACTAGTTGGAATAGCTTTTCTGAGTTTTTCTGTGCTCTCAATATAAGAAGAAATTAGCCGTTTCATATCATTTTTTGACATTTTAAGCAAAGAGAGCAAATATATAACTAATACTAAGTAGTCAGTGATTGTCTCAAAAGATAATCCTGAAACGCCAGTTACATTTGAAATAGCATTGCATACTTGATTGTCTATATTCCCCCTACGAAAACGTGTGTCAAATATTACATCGTTGTGTGCAATTGCATTTCGCAAATCTTTAACGGCATATATTAAGCGTTGAGTTAAAATGGCGTTACTATCATCAGATTTTCTAATACCGATTTTATCCGAAATAGCTTGTCTGCAAGGATAATTTAAACAAGAAACGAAGTGTCCAAATTCACCTAAACTTAACAATTCAAAAATTGCCCAAATTGGAAGATTGGTATCTTTATTTAAATAATGTTCAGCAATTTTATTACCATTTGCAAAAGCATCAGTTTGAACTTTATAAATTCGATTTCTTAAATCAAGACGACGCTTCAATTCACGTTTATATTTTTCCTCGGCTTGCTCTCGTTTTTTAGGGTTTTTAAAATGCTTTCCCGCTGTAGAAAATGATTTATAGTTATCCAAAAGATTGCCATAAACATCAATGAAACTATTGGAATTTACTAAGCTAACAACTATTTCTAAGACATAATTTTTAAGAGCTGTCTCAATTTGCATGACAAAAGGATAGAATAACGCCTTGATTTGCGCATCAAATTCATATATCGCAATTAAATCATCAAAACTTTTATATGGCACAATATTAGTAGCCTTATTGATATAGCGATAACCTTTATAACCATGGTAGTAGCCAATGTTCATAAGTTTACGTTTTTGACTGGATCCGCCTATCACGATTCCCTTTTCATTGCGGAGATAGCGCATTAATGAATCCGTTGTTTTGGGATATTTTGCAGGCAATATTCTTCCCCCCTTGTTTTGCTAAAAATATTGTACCATACTTACTTTTAGGAGTCAATTAGAGTTCCGGTTTTATGTGTATATTATCAGTGTCGTAGAAGCTATAAAACCAAGTGTAATTCTGCCTATAATTATTAATCGCATCTTCTTGCAAATTTTATTGCCGACAATATTCAATATATCTCTAACAGTCGTACTTAAAAGTTAGTTTTTGTAGCTTTCATTTTTAATTTTTCCTTTGTAAAAATCCTTTCAAATTAAGTAAAAAATAAAGACACATCATCAATGGCAATTCAATAATGATGTGTCTAGTTTTTTTATTATTGATTTTTTACATATGCCCGAAAGCTAGTAAAATTACTTATTCATTGCCTCGTAAACTGCAACTGCACAAGCAACTGTAGCACCAACCATTGGGTTGTTACCCATATCATCAAAGCTTGGTTTTTTCTTCCTCATACCATTTTTTCTACCTCATAGCCTTTTTTACTGCAAAAATCAGTGTTTTGGAGATGTTTTTTAAAATCCACAATCCTTATTTATCCCTATCTGTCCTGGAATAATGTAGAAAAAATGTTAAAAATTTTATTTTCTACAGATTTCAAATAGTTATGTAGAAAACATTTTCTCATAAATTAAAAAGATATGATTTTACACAATAGAAACAGAGAAAATTAATAATATTTTTTAAATAACCGAAAAAACTTGATTTTATTAATAGGTTGTTATAAAATAAAAGCAATTAACAAATATGCGGTTAAATTGTTAATTGCTTTTTTATAAAATCAAGTATAATTAACAAATTATATAATATAATTTTAATAGGGTGATTTTATGGCATATGAACCATTGGCAAAACTTTATTATACAAATGAAGAGTATGAAAAAATATACGAAAAACGGTATAATAGCGAAAATGCTATTCACATTGATTTTGAGGTAAGCGGATTTCCAGCGTTTTTTGTTTTAGATAATTCTCTTTATAGTAAATCTATTGATATATATAAAACTGATAAGAGAATAAAAAAATTACGAGATTCCTTACCGGAAAAGGCAATTAGTCAGTTTACTATGCGTTGTTTAATTGACGAGATAATTCTTACCAATGATATTGAGGGTGTTTATAGTTCCAGACGTGAGATTAACAGTATACTTGCTGAGCTTGAAACAAAGAGTCGTGGAAAGGGTTATATGGGGCTTGTTCAAAAGTATCTTATGTTACAAAACGACGATAAAATGTCATTTAAAAACTGTAATGATATAAGAGTTTTATATGATGACCTCGTATATTTTGAAATAGCAGAAGACAATCCTGATAATTTACCTGACGGAGAAATTTTCAGAAAAGACTCTACCAGTGTTGTTAGTGCCGCGCAAAAAGAATTGCACAGGGGAGTATATCCCGAAAGCAAAATTATAACTTATATGGACAAAGCACTTCATATTCTTAATGATGAAAGCATGGATTTTCTTTTTCGAGTTTCTATATTTCATTTCCTTTTTGGCTATATTCATCCGTTCTATGACGGAAATGGAAGAACATCGAGGTTTATCAGTAGCTATCTTCTATCAAAAGAATTTGAGTCTATAATTGGTTATAGAATTTCATACACTATTAAAGAAAATATTAAAGACTATTATCAAGCATTTAAAACCTGCAACGATGCACATAACAAAGGAGACTTAACTCCATTTATTTTGATGTTTACTGATATTATTAAGGAATCGTTGCATCAACTTGAAAGTGCTCTTATAAAGAGATACGAACAGTTAAGACATTATCAAAAATGTATGCTGTTTCTTCCTTATGGCACAAATTCAAAGTATGAACAAATTTATCATTTATTAATACAGGCTAGCTTGTTTTCGGAAAACGGAATAAGCACCCAAGAACTTATAGAAGCCACCGACACAAGTCGAACAACAATTGCTAATCGATTAAAAGTAATATCTGAGAACAACCTGATAATAAAAGAATCTGTTGGTAATATTCGTTGCTACCAGTTAAACCTAAATATGGTTGATGAGATATATAATCAGAATGCTGTATATTGAATTCAATCTTTTTTTAATTTTTCTGTTGAAAATTTGTAGAAAACTTTAAGATTTAGTGCAATAAAAAGCAAGTGCTTCGCACTCATTTTGTGCAGATAGCTTGATATTTTCAATCCTTCTACACCCGAGGGTAACCGAAGAATTTCTTATAACGCACAAACAGGGTTTGGAGCCGTTTGACTTCAAACCCTGTAAATATATAATTTGGTAAAAAACTTGATTTAATCAGGTTTTTATTACTTATTCATTGCCTCATAAGCTGCAATAATTAATATCCAATTTTATTAATGGCGTATTTAATTTGTTCACTTGTATAACCTTCATATTCCAACTGATCGATTAGTCCTTCTTTAGAGAATGACATTATTTCTAAATATTGTTCAGCATCCTCAAAACACTCTTCGTTCCAATCAACATTCACATTTTCAACTGCAAAATTAATATCCTCATTATTGTATCCTTCATACTCTAATTGATCTACTAACCCTGTTTTAGAAAAAGCCATTATATCAATATACTGCTGTGCCTCTTTAAGTGCATTCTTTTGTCCAATCGTAAGTGAAAAAGATTTTTCTTCTAATTCTTTACCGCATACTGTACATTCTTTTACTTGAATACCATCTGAATATGAAGTAGGAGATGATTTGATTTTCCACTCACCTGCTTTATGATCAGCGAAATCAATTTCTTCAGTAATGGTTTTCTTACATAATGAGCATTTACCTTCTTTACTACCTTTGTCTTTACAACTTGCTTTTTTGGTAGTGTTCCACTTTTCTACTGTATGTCCTAATGGATCACCCTCAGTCACTCCACATTTATCACAAGTTTTAGCTTTTTCACAAGAAGCTTCCGAAAAATCATGAGATAAAGCTAAACCCTCTTCTAAATCACAACGACTACATTTTTTAGGAGAAGTACAAGTAGCCTCTAACCAATCGTGACCCAAAGCTATAGACCCCTCCTGTACTTCGCCACATATATCACATATAGGTGGTGAGGTGCAATTAGCAGCAGACCACTCGTGTTTGTGCCCGCAACCTGTGAATTGTAATAAAATCAATAGAGATAAAATAAATAACATTGATTTCTTCATAAATATTCTCCTTAATATAGTAAATATTTGTTATATTTACATAATACTACATTAGTGGATGAAAATCAATGGAAATTTCAAATAAATTGAAGTTTTTTTGCTGAATTTTGTGTTTTTTTAATATTATAAATAAAAAAGTATATAACTTACCTTGTTGAAATTTAAAACAGGGTTTGAAGCCAAACGACTTCAAACCCTGAAATTTTTAGTTATAATAAAGTTTTAATCGGCAACCGATATTACTTTACAGCTTCATAAACTGCAACTGCACAAGCAACTGTAGCACCAACCATTGGGTTGTTGCCCATACCGATAAGACCCATCATCTCAACGTGGGCAGGAACTGAAGATGAACCTGCAAACTGAGCATCGCCGTGCATTCTGCCCATTGAGTCTGTAAGACCGTATGAAGCAGGGCCTGCACCCATATTATCAGGGTGAAGTGTACGACCTGTACCGCCGCCTGAAGCAACTGAGAAGTAACCTACACCGTTCTCGTTAGCCCACTTCTTGTATGTGCCTGCAACGAGGTGCTGGAAACGAGTTGGGTTAGTTGAGTTACCTGTGATTGATACACCTACGTTCTCGTGCTGCATAATTGCAACGCCTTCACGAACGTCATCTGCACCGTAGCAACGAACAGCAGCTCTTTCACCGTCAGAGAAAGCTCTCTCTTCAACGATTTTAAGCTCTGATGTAAAGTAATCAAACTCTGTCTTTACATATGTAAAGCCGTTGATTCTTGAAATGATGTAAGCAGCATCTTTGCCGAGACCGTTGAGGATAACTCTGAGTGGCTCTTTTCTTGCCTTGTTAGCGTTACGAGCGATACCGATAGCGCCTTCAGCAGCAGCAAAGCTTTCGTGACCTGCGAGGAATGCAAAGCACTTTGTTTCATCTCTGAGGAGCATTGCGCCGAGGTTACCATGACCACGACCAACGTTTCTCTGCTCAGCAACTGAGCCGGGGATACAGAATGCTTCAAGACCGATACCGATTGCCTCAGCAGCATCAGCAGCAGTTGTAACACCCTTCTTGATTGCTACAGCACAACCGAGTGTATAAGCCCAGCCTGCGTTTTCAAATGCGATTGGCTGAACATCTTTAACGATCTGATATGGGTCAAAGCCCTTATCTGTACAGATCTTTCTTGCCTCTTCAAGATTTGCTATACCGTACTCGGCAAGGCACTTCTCAATTTTAGGCATTCTTCTTTCAATACTTTCAAATGTAACTGCCATTATAGTGTCCTCCTTACCGAATTATTCTTCTCTTGGG
>JBGUUJ010000056.1:0-3576 GCA_045133455.1 Ruminococcus sp. | reverse complement strand
AAAATGTCAGCAAAACATATATTCTCTTTAAAAATGATCAGGCAAGATTCAAAGCACTTTTCTTTAAGCCGAAGAATCCTAAGACTAACAAAGCCTTAAACAACGTTTCTTTTGAAATTCACAGAGGTGAATCTGTTGGTATCGTTGGTGACAACGGTGCAGGTAAGTCTACTTTGCTCAAGATGATTACAGGTGTTGCCTTCCCTGATGAGGGTGAAATCATTGTGAACGGTAAGGTTGCCGCTTTGCTTGAGCTTACTGCAGGTTTCTCTATGGAAATGACAGGCAGGGAAAATATCTATCTCAAGGGCTATATTCTCGGTCTTGAAGATGCTTATATCAAGACTATCGAGGAAAATATCATTGAGTTTGCAGAGCTTGGCGACTACATCGACCAGCCCGTAAGAACTTACTCAAGCGGTATGAAAATGCGTCTGGGCTTTGCTATTAACGTAAACATTGAGCCTGACGTGCTTGTTGTTGACGAGGCTCTTGCAGTCGGTGACGCAAGCTTCAAAAAGAAATGTAAGAATAAAATTAAGGAAATTATTACGGCAGGCACTACGGTTCTTTATGTAAGCCACAGTGCCCCTTCTGTCAAGGAAATCTGCCCTCGTTCTATTTTCCTTAAAAAAGGTACTGTCATTTTTGACGGTCCTACTGACGAAACTCTGAAGGTTTACGAAGAATCAAAAAAGAAAAAGTAATTTACGGAGATTCTTATGATACACGTTGTTATTTTTGCAGGCGGTGTCGGTGCAAGAATGAAGTCTCTTGATATCCCCAAACAGTTTATCAACGTTGACGGAAAGCCGATTATCGTCCGTACTCTTGAAAATTTTTCTACTCATCCTCAGGTTGATGATATTGTTATCGCCTGCCTTGAAGATAAAATAGACTATATGTGGGATCTTATTGCTAAATACAAGGTTCAGAAGGTAACTTCTATTGTTCCAGGTGGCGAAAACGGTCACGGAAGTATTCACAACGGTCTTGTTGAGATTCAGAAGTTTTCATCACCCGATGATATTGTTATGATTTGCGACGGCGTTCGTCCGCTGATTTCTCATCAGCTTATATCTGACTGCATTGAGACTGCTCAAAAGTACGAAACCGCTGTCCCTGTTACTCCGAGTATTGACTCTGTTTTACAGAGCGAGGACGGTGAAACCTGTTGTAAAAGTCTGCCCAGAAAGCAGATGTACATCACTCAGGCTCCTCAGGGTTACACTATGAAGAGAATTATGGACGCTCACGATGAAGCCGAAAGACTTGGAATTACAAATCCTATTTCTTCGAGCGAACTCCTTATTGAACTCGGACAGACTGTCCATATCTTCAAGGGCGAACGTGACAACATTAAGGTTACTACTCCCGAAGATTTACAATCACTGCGTTCAAGATACTACTACAGAAGCTTTAAAAACTTTGCAAAAGAGGAACTTAAATATGGACTATAATGTTAAAAGCCATTTGCATACCTACGTTTTTGAAGATATAAAGACAATTACAGACAGCAATATAAACTGGCCGTGCCTTAGCAATAAAACTGTTTTTATTACCGGGGGCAACGGCTTTATTGCATTTTATATAGTATGCGCTTTACTTATCAGAAACGATTTATTCAACAGTAACATTAAGGTTATTGCTCTTGTGAGAAGCTATGAGAATGCTCAGAAAAAATACGGTGAACTTCTCAACCGTGACGACCTTGAAATTGTTATTCAGGACGTGTGCACTCCGTTTGACTGCGAAAGAGCGGATTTTGTCATTCATGCCGCAAGTCAGGCAAGTGCTTACTATTTTGAAAATGACCCTGCAGGAACTATTGACGCTAATCTGACGGGAACCATGAATGTTCTTGAATATGCAAAAAAGAGCAAGGCTGAAAGCACGCTTATTGTGTCATCGCTCAAGGTGTACGGAACTGTTTTCAACGGTAAAAACAGTATCTCTGAGGACGATATCGGATATATTGACATCGACAGCTACAAAAACTGCTACGCTCAGGGCAAGCGTGCCGCTGAAACTCTCGGCTGTTGTTACGCTCAGCAATACGATATAAATGTTAAAATTGCTCGTCCTGCCTATATTTACGGACCTGCAAAAATTGATGACGACAGGGTTTGGGCGCAATTCATTGCAAACGTTGTCAGAAAACAGAATATTCTTCTCAAAAGCAACGGCGCAGCCCTCAGAAGCTTCTGCTATGTCACAGATACTGCTGTTGCACTTCTAAAGATTATGCTTGAGGGTGAAAACGGTGTACCATATAACATTGCCACACCGAAAAGTGATGTCACTATAAGAGGCTTTGCAAAATCAGCTGTAGAGACTTTCCCTGAACTCGGACTTACTCTCAGCTTTGCAAATCCGGAGGACGAAAAAGAACCTGTCCCCTCTCCTATGTCAGCTACTCCTGAAATTCTCGACGCTTCAAGGCTAAATGCCCTCGGCTGGCAGGCTGAGGTTGACCTGACAGAAGGAATCAAACGCAGTGTGAAAATTGTTGGTCTACAGAAAAACGATTGATAAGGATTTTAAAATGCAGATTAAAGATATTCTCAACGAATTTGAAGCCGATTGGGCGGCTATGCCATCGGTTGAAAAGGATAAACTTGATAAAATCAGAAATAAAACTTTTGTTATCTGCGGTCATAAAATTGCCCGTTGCCTTTGCTATGCACTTTTGTACCTAAATGAAACAAAAAATCTCGGTGTGAAGGTGATTTATACAGGCGAATCAAAAGAGGCTATGAATCATTTCCATTCTGAACTTCTTCTAAGAAATGATTTTGAATTTGCGTATTTTAATTCTCTTAGCGAAATAAAACAAGCTGACTTTGTAGTTCATACTTCATTTTGTAATGAACATTCTTCGAACATAAATTGCTTTATGAGTGAAATCAACGCTGTAAAAGCATTGTCTGCTGTATCGGCAAACACTTCTGCAAAGACTGTTCTTCTCAGTGACAGCAGAGTGTACGGCAATGCGGATAATCACAGGGTTTATTCCGAAAATGAATATGCTCAGGTTGATATTGATTCAGCGTCATCTCTAGACATTCAGATTGTGAGAACAATTGAAAATTTCTGGAACTGTTCTAAGAAAAATGCTAATTTTTACCTCACTATCCTCAGAACAGGCATTGTTCTCGGTGCTTTTACAGGTATCGAAAACGCTCTTGATGAAATTTTTGACTGTGTTGCAAACGGTAAAAAATGCAGTCTCGAGAATTCTTTGAACAAATACACTTTTGTTTACATCAGCGATGTTTTCCGTGCTATTGTATATGCATTGACATCTCTCGAAAACAACAGCACTTATAACGTTTCGGGAATTAATTCTACCGCTTCAACAGGTATGGTTTCTGCCATTCTTCACGATGTTTACGGTCAAAATTCCCATATTTCACTTGATTCCGACTTACATCTTAGCGGTTGTGCAATCAATGCCAACAAAATTTCTGAACACGGTTGCAATCCTGCCATAAGTCTTGAAACTGCCCTCGAACTCTGCGTTATGAGTCATATGAAAGACAATAAGGCTATGACGCTTCCTCATAATCACGACGG
>JBGUUJ010000055.1:0-7994 GCA_045133455.1 Ruminococcus sp. | reverse complement strand
ACTCGAAAGGAGGGGGCACATTGAAAGTCAAACTCAGAATTTCAGACGAAATTCAAGAACCTTACGCTGTGATTTATTCAGACTCGCTGACTGACGAAATTTCTCGAGCCGTTATGTTCCTTGAAAACACGGGAAAGCTTATCACTGCTGAAGAAAACGGCAGAATATTAATTCTTCAGCCCGAGGAAATATTTATGGTGAGGATCGAAAACGAACGAACAATTATCTACTGTCAGAAAGACAAATATCTCTCATCAAAAAGGCTGTATCAGCTTGAAGAACAGCTCGGCAAAGGGTTTATGAAAATCTCAAAATCAACAATCATAAATCTCAGCCACATCAAGTGCGTTGAACCGTCATTCAAAGGAATGATGAGCCTTGTGATGAAGAACGGCTGTAAGGAATACATTTCACGCAAATATCTGCCTGATTTTAAAAGATATTTAGGCATTTAGGAGGTTATCTTTTATGAAAAAATTAATTTCATCTGTCGCAACAGGTATCGCTTACGGATTTTCGATTCTCGTATTATTTTTAACCGTTGCAGTACTCATCAATCCTAATTTTCTTAGAAAGATAAGCGCAAACTATTTCCTGCTTAATGTTATTTGCTCAGGAATAGTCGGTATGGGATTTTCAGTTCCGTCGCTCATTTATGAAAATAACCGCATTTCAAGAGGACTTCAGGTACTTATTCACCTCGGAACAGGATTTGCAATCTACATTCCCACTGCATTCTTTGCCGGCTGGATTCCGACTGCGGCAGGATTTATTGCTGTGTCAGTTTCATTGCTTATCTCAGTTGCGTTTGCTTTGCTCATATGGTTCTGCTTCTGGCTCTATCATAAAAATGAGGCAAATGTTATGAATAAAAAAATAAAAGAAAAACAAATGTTTTAAGTTCGGGAAGACAGGCTTGCAATAATCCAAACGTTCCTTTCTCGATCGTAAACTCAGTTTATGAAATTGCAATTCCTATTCTTGCATCAACGCAGGAATAGGAATTTTTATATATTTATATATTCAGTCTATTTTTTGTATAATTATTGTTTTATCTTTGTCCTTGTGGTATAATATATTAAATATACTATAATAGGTATGGTGTATGGTTTTTTCTATGTATTCTGTTGAAGAACAGTACATAAATTATATGTGAGGCGATTTTATTTATGAAAGTCAGTGAAATTTTTAAAAATAAAGACAGGGCTGTTTTTTCGTTTGAGATGTTTCCTCCGAAAAAGACATCTCCGATTGAGTCTGTTTACAGCAAACTTGAGGAAATCTGCGCATTAAAGCCTGATTTTATCAGCGTTACTTACGGTGCAGGCGGAACAGGCGGACACAGCAGAACTTGTGAAATTGCATCAAAAATTAAGAACGATTTCGGTGTTGAGTCTGTGGCTCATCTCACCTGCGTAAACAGCACAAAGCAGATTATTGACGAAAATTTGGAAGATTTCAAGGCACACGGAATTGAGAATATTCTCGCCCTTAGAGGTGACTATGTTGAAGGCGTTGAGCCTAAGAAAGAATTCCTCCACGCAAGTGATTTGTGTGCATATATAAAGTCAAAAGGCGATTTTGACCTTGCGGGTGCGTGCTATCCTGAGGTTCACGGAGAGGCTGAGGACGAGGTAGCAGACGTGCTCAATCTCAAAAAGAAAGTTGATGCAGGTGCAGAGCACCTCATAAGTCAGCTTTTCTTTGATAACAATGCGTTCTACCGTTTCAGAGAGCGCACAAGAATTGCAGGAATCGACGTTCCGATTGAAGCAGGAATTATGCCGGTAACAAACAAGAGCCAGATTGAAAGAATGGTTTCTATGTGTGGTGCAAGCCTTCCTGCAAAGTTTGCTAAGATTATGCAGAAGTACGACACAAAACCTGAGGCTCTCAGAGATGCAGGTATTGCATACGCTGTTGAGCAGATAGTTGACCTTCTTGCGAACGGAGTAGACGGAATTCACCTCTACACAATGAACAATCCGTATGTTGCAAGAAAGATTTCCGAAGCGGTAGTGAGCCTTTTATGATAACCCTTGAAAAGCTCAACCGCAATGAAGCCGTAAGATATCTCGGCGGTGCAGGGATTTCCCTGAATTACCGAATGGACAAGCTTATGGACGAATGCGAAAAAGAGATACTTGCAAAGGCTAATCCTAAATTTTTGTATACGGAAGTTGCTCTGCCGTGTGAAGAACTTACGCAGGGTAAAGATATAGAAAATCATCTCAGCGGTTGCCGCAAGGCGATTGTGATGTGTGCAACCCTCGGTGCGGAAATTGACAAGCTTATCAGAATAAGCCAGATTTCCGATATGGCTAAGGCTGTTGTAATCGACAGCTTCGCAAGCGTTGCGATTGAACAGGTGTGTTCAAAGGCTGACGAGCTGATAGCCGAAAAATATCCCGATTGTTATATGACTTTCAGATTCAGTCCGGGATACGGAGATTATCCGATTGGACTTCAGCAGAAAATTCTCACATTGCTTGACGCACCGAGAAAAATAGGACTTACAACAAATGACAGCTGTCTTTTGATTCCGTCAAAGTCGGTGACGGCTGTAATGGGACTTTCTGATTCTCCCATAGAACGCAGAAAACGGGGTTGTGCCGTTTGTAATATGCGTGACAAATGCAAATACAGAAGGAACGGGGAACATTGTGGATTTTAAGAAATTTTTAAGCGAAAAAGAGTTCATTCTCCTTGACGGAGCAATGGGCACTCTCATTCAGAAAAGCGGTGCAGAGTATAAATCTGTGCCCGAAACCCTCAATATAACACACTCTGAGCTTATCACATCGTTTCATAAGGCATATATAGATGCAGGCTCGGATATCGTGTATGCAAACACTTTTGGTGCGAATGCTTACAAGCTTAAAGAAAGCGGATATTCTGTTGAAGAGATTATCTCATCAGCCGTAAATAATGCAAAAAAAGCTACTGAGGGAACAGATGCCCTTGTTGCTCTTGATATCGGCCCGATAGGTCAGCTTGTAGAGCCTGCCGGTTCGCTTTCGTTTGACGAAGCCTATGAATATTTCAAGGAAGAGATTATTGCAGGCAAAGATGCTGATATTATTGTGTTCGAGACAATGACGGACCTTTATGAGCTTAAAGCAGGTGTTCTTGCCGCAAAGGAAAACAGCGACAAGCCTGTAATTGCTACAATGACATTTGAGCGTAACGGCAGAACATTTACCGGTGTTTCTCCTGCCTGTGCAGCGATAACTCTTACAGGTCTCGGAGTGGACGCACTCGGTGTGAACTGTTCACTCGGTCCCGATGAACTCGAAGGTGTCGTAAGCGAAATTTCAAAATACACTGATTTGCCTATTGTAATCAAAGCCAACGCAGGACTTCCCGACCCTAACAGCAATGAATACGATATTATGCCCGACAAGTTTGCACAGTGCGTGCAGGGCTTGCTCAAGTACGGTGTAAAAATCATCGGCGGTTGTTGCGGAACAACTCCCGAATATATTGCAGAGATTGCAAAGACTGTCGAAAATGAAAAGTATCAGCCTCAGACAAAGAGCGTAGACACAACTGTTTGCAGTGCAAGTAGGGTTGTAGAAATACACGGCCCGAGAATTATAGGTGAAAGAATCAATCCTACCGGTAAAAAGCTCTTCAAACAGGCTTTGGTTGATAATAATATAGATTATATCCTGACTCAGGCTTTAAGTCAGGTTAGCGGTGGTGCCGAGATTCTCGACGTGAATGTCGGACACCCTGAAATTGACGAAAAGAAAATGATGGTGCGTGTTCTCAAAGCTATTCAGAGCGTGTGTGACGCACCGTTGCAGATAGACTCCACAAAGCCTGATGTTCTCGATGCAGGACTTCGTTACTATAACGGTAAGCCGATTGTAAACTCCGTAAACGGTGAGGAAAAGAGCCTTGCTTCGGTGCTTCCTCTCGTTAAAAAGTATGGTGCATCGGTTGTCGGTCTCACACTTGATGAGAACGGAATTCCTAAAACTGCCGAGGGCAGATTTGAAATAGCAAAGAGAATCGTCGAACGTGCAGAGGCTTTGGGCATTGACAGAAAAGATGTTTACATCGACTGCCTTACCCTCACTGTTTCGGCAGAACAGGACGCCTGCCGTGAAACCCTCAAGGCTCTTCACAGAGTGAAAACTGAGCTTGGCTGTAAAACTTGCCTTGGCGTTTCAAACATCTCATTCGGACTTCCGAACCGTGAGCTTGTCAACAGAACTTTCCTTACAATGGCTCTTGAAGAAGGTCTTGACCTCCCGATTATCAATCCGAATATAGACTCGATGACAGGTGCAGTTCGTGCCTATAGGGTTCTTTCGGGAATTGATAAGAATTCGCTTGAGTTTATCAATGAGTATAATGATGCAACATCGTCTGTGTCAGCTCCGAAAACTTCCGATGTGGATATCTTCACGGCTGTATATAACGGTTTGAAGAGCGAAGGCGCATCAATTACTGCAAAACTTCTTGAAAATACAGACGCAATGCAGATTGTAAATGAAATGCTTATTCCTGCTCTCGACAGAGTGGGTGAAGATTTCGAAAAGAACAAAATCTTCCTTCCTCAGCTCATTCAGAGTGCAAATACTGCGCAGGAATGTTTTGAAGTTATTAAAAAGCATATATCACAGACAAGCGGTTCGCCTGTGAGTAAGGGCAAAATTATTCTCGCAACCGTTAAGGGAGATATCCACGATATCGGCAAAAATATCGTGAAGGTTCTGCTTGATAACTACGGATACACAGTTGTTGACCTTGGAAGAGATGTTGACCCTCAACTTATTGTTGATACAGCAGTTGAGCAGGATATAAAATTAATTGGTCTTTCAGCTTTGATGACTACAACTCTCAAGAGTATGGAGGATACAATCAAACTCGTAAGAGAAAGAAAAGAACTGCAGAACCCCGACGGCACAAGTAAGTGCGTTGTAATGGTCGGAGGTGCAGTTCTCACAAATGATTACGCTATGAAAATCGGTGCGGATTATTACTGTAAAGATGCTAAAGAATCTGTTGATACGGCTAAAAAGGTGTTAGGTTGATTTATTGTTACAACAGTCATTTCGGCACAGTTGTTGATTCGGGGAATTGGATTTGAAATTCCGAGTCCCGAAGATATAATCATTTTCGTGTTGCCGAACTGATATTCACCGAGGTCGTATTTCGGGAAGAACCATTGGTTGGGGGCGATTAGTCCGCCGATAAACGGAATTTGTACAAGTCCGCCGTGCGTATGACCGCACATTACAAGGTCGATATCCGTTCCCTCAAGGTCGTTTGCGATATACTCAGGCTGATGATGAAGCAGAATTGAAAATTGATTTTTTGAATCAGTCTTGAATTCGTCCCAGAAATACCTTTCAGGTACATCAAAATCGGGATAATTGAATTCATAATACGGATAGTCGGACAAGCCTCCTATGAGAATTTTTTCACCGTCTTTTTCAAATTCAATGGATTCATTGTCGAGAAGAATTGCGCCTGTGCCGTTGATATCCGTTGTGAAGTCAATCTGATTGGCTAAATCAAGCTCGTGATTACCCAGAACGCAATATGTAGGGGCAATTTCGGCAAGTTGTGGCAGAAGTTCTTTCATAACAGTGTCATCGGAATGGGTTCGAGTGACCATATCTCCGCCTACTGCGATAAAATCAGGGGTTTGCTCTTTGATTTTTGAGACAAGTTCTGTATTCTTTTCGCCATATTCCTTGTTGTGCAGGTCGGATATAAATACAAACTTAATGTTTGTGTTTATTTTATCTGTCTGCAAGTTATATGTTTTTGTTTCAATCGTGTTTGTGCAGTAAACTGCGTTGATTGTCAGCAGTATAGCGCATATTAAGATGAAACATAGTGATATTTTCAGTATTTTTTTCAAATCAAATCACCTTTTACACAATTGTATTTTTGTATATTTTATGAAAAAACGTGTGTCTTGTCAAATTGCGACAGCAAAATATGTCGGTTATTATGATAAATTAGTATATATATTGCGATATTGTGTTATTTATGTTATAATCTAAATATATATTTATGATATGATGGGTGTTACTATGGGTAGTGGACAGAATTTTAACTTTTCCTCTGTTGATGCGGTTGACGAGGAGCAGGTAGTTGCTTATAAAGGTATTTACAATCGTTTTGTAAAAAGAATTATTGATATAATTCTTTCAGTTTTTCTGTTTTTATTATTATTGCCTGTAACTTTGATTATTTCGATTGCCGTTATAATTGATACAGGCTTTCCTGTGTTTTACAGAGCCGAAAGAGGCGGTTATAACAACAAAACCTTTAAAATTTTTAAATTCAGAACAATGGTACAAAATGCTGATAAAATCGGCGGAGGAACAACTGCTCTTAATGACAGCAGAATTACAAAAGTCGGGAACTTTTTGAGAAAGACAAAGCTTGATGAAGTTGCAAATCTCATAAGTATCATCAAGGGCGATATGAGTTTTATCGGACCGAGACCTGAACTTCTCAGGTATACAGATGCATATGAAGGTGCTGAAAAACTTATTCTTAAAGTCCGTCCCGGAATTACGGATTACAGTTCAATCGAGTTTATTAATCTTGATGAGATTGTAGGCTCTGAAAATGCCGATGAGTATTACGAAAAATACGTTTTGAAGAAGAAAAATCTTCTGAGAATCAAATATGCAGCTACAGTTTCCTTTGCGACGGATTTAAAATTGTTTTGGTCAACTGTATGGGGCGTCATCAAAAAAGCGTTGAATTTTATTTTTGTAAGGAAAGAAAATGATGGAGTACATAACACTTAAAAATTCTGATTTGAAAGTTTCAAGAATCTGTATGGGCGGATGTCCTATGGGCGGTTACGGCTGGGGTTCAAATGTTGCCGAAAGCGAACTTATTGGCTCTGTTCACTGTGCTCTGGACAACGGTGTTAATTTCTTTGATACTGCCGATACATACGGACTCGGTCAGTCTGAAATTACTCTCGGCAAAGCTCTCGAAGGCAGACGTGATAAAGCTGTTATTGCTTCAAAATTCGGTGTTCACGCTATGAAAGGAACACCTACATTTTATGATAACTCACCTGAATGGATAAAAACTTCCATTGAGGGTACGTTGAAACGTCTCGGCACGGATTACCTTGACTTGTACCAGATTCACTACAGAGATGAAAAAACACCGCTTTCAGAGGTTGTTTACACACTTGAGGAACTTAAAAAAGCGGGTTATATACGATATTACGGCCTTTCAAATATCCATCAGAAGGATATAGATGAGATAAAAGAGCATATAGGCAAGTTTGTGAGTTTTCAGGATGAGTACAGCCTTGCTTGCAGAAAAAATGAGCAGAATATGATCAGGCTTGCTGACGAGCTTGAACTGTCACCTCTCACATGGGGCAGTCTTGGACAGGGTATTTTGACCGGAAAGTACGATAAAAATACTACTTTTTCTGCTGACGACCGACGTTCAAGAGATATTTATGTAAATTTCCACGGCGAAAAATTGTTGAAGAATCTTGAAATTGTTGAAGTAATGAAGCAGATTTCTGCACAGACAGGCAAGTCAGTTGCGTCGGTTGCAATCCGCTTTATACTTGACTATTTAAAGGATTCTGTTGTTTTGGTGGGTGTAAAGAGACCGTCACAGCTACTCTCGAATGTTGAGGCTGTCGGCTGGAATTTAAGCGAAGAGCAGATTAAATTGCTTGATACGATTTCAAGATAATATTTTGGAGTTTTTTTGAATGATAATTTATTGGTCAATGATTCTGTGGGTGTTTTTGATTTACCTTGTGTATTCAATGACTCATAAGGAGGAAATCAAGCTCACGGATTATAATATACAACAGGGAATTCAGAAAAAAATACCGTTGTTTTATGCAGTTTTAGTTTTCGGTTATTTTATTTTCTGGATTGGTATGAGAAGCGGTATTGCAGATACTTTTCAATATATTTCTACTTATAAATTAATATCTGCAGATTTTTCAACGGCATGGAGCCAAATAGAATGGG
>JBGUUJ010000054.1:0-3369 GCA_045133455.1 Ruminococcus sp. | reverse complement strand
ATTGTTTCAGGTGGTGCAAGAGGAATTGACTCTTGTGCAAAAAATTATGCAATTAACAACAATATTAAACTGACAGAATTTCTGCCTGATTATAAAAAATATGGTAAATCAGTACCGTTAATCAGAAATATTGAAATAATCAACTACACTGATGTAATACTTGCGTTTTGGGACGGAAAATCGAGGGGAACAAAATATGTAATTGAAAATGCGAAAAAAATTAATAAGCAGATTAACGTTTATATTTTGAAAAGTTATACCACTATAGAATAGGAAAATAACGTTATAATTCTTTTAAAACAACCTTTCGGGACGTGCAGGAGTCCGACCCCTACATTGAACCTTACCAAAACATTGTAGGTGACGGCATCCTTGACGTCCCGAAAAGTTACCATATTATCATTTTATCTGTCGTATATAATCTCCGTACTATCTGCTGTGATTATGAGCGTTTTAAGTCGCTATGTAGTACGGAATTATGCGTTGAGTCCGAACGAAATTGAAATTGCGTTGTTGATTTCGTTCATTGCACTTTCATCAATTGAGCCCATTTTTTCTTTAAGTCGTTTCTTGTCTATCGTTCTTACCTGTTCGAGAAGTACTACACTGTCCTTTGCAAGTCCTGATGAATCAGCGTGCAGAGGAATGTGTGTCGGTAAATTCGCTTTTGACTGCTGGCTTGTGATTGCGGCGGCTATAACTGTCGGACTGAATCGGTTTCCCACGTTGTTCTGAACTATCAGCACAGGTCTTATTCCTCCTTGTTCTGACCCCACCACAGGACTTAAATCGGCATAATATATGTCACCACGTCGTATATTCAAGGCTTTCACGCTCCAAATGATTTGTTACTGATATTTTTGCCTTTCTGAAAGCTTTTATACAGCTACTACCATAATATTTTTGGGCGCAAAATTTGTGAATGGCTGATTTAATCACCTATGACATTTGTATCTGAAAATTCAATGCTCAACTCTGCATCTTTGATTTCGGCATAGGTGATTTTTCCTTTAGTATCGGTGTTGATAGTGCAATTTCCTGAATCAATTTTAAGATTGTATGTACATTTGCCTTCGCTTTGCGACACAAATTCCGCCCTTCCGTTTCCTATACCTTTGCACAATTCTCTCACTAAACTCGGGAAACTTCTCTGTGGAAGGTATGCTTCGTCAGCGCTGCAAATAAGACTTTCTCTTGACATTTCCATCTCCGAATTTTTGTAATTGAAACTGATTCCGCTGATTGTCTCAGGATAGTCAATTCTGATGTTTGTCACGCCCTGCCTGTTGGTGCTCAGGCTTCCTCTAACCTCACTTCCTCTGTATTCGGCCGTAAAATCAGCCGAAAAGTCGGTAGCAACCTCGCTTTTGTCTGAAACTTTTTCACAACTGCACAACATCATTATAGGCAACAAAAAAAAGACACATAATTTTTTCAAAACTTTTACTGCCATAGGGCACCTCCTGTTTTGATAAATTATATGTCTTTTAAGTTTTTAAAATACCCTTCATTCAAGTCCACATTCTAAGAATGAAAGATGAATACATTCAATCATATCGGTTGGGAGCATAGAAATTTTTCCGAATTTCTTGCGTGCAATATCTCCTGCAAGTCCGTGAAGATAAACAGCTGACGATGCGCAGTCAAAAGCCGAGGCTTTCTGAGCGAGCAGTGAAGCAATCATTCCTGCAAGGACATCTCCGCTTCCTCCCGTAGCCATTCCGGAATTACCTGTCGTGTTGAGCAGAGCCTTGCCGTCAGGTGATGTAATAATCGTTCCTGCGCCTTTGAGCACAGTTACCACACCGTGTTCTTTTGAAAAATTCAGAGCGGTGTTCAGTCTGTCGGCATTAACATCTTTAGCAGTCGAATTAACAAGACGAGCCATTTCACCAGGGTGAGGGGTTATGATAATCGGAGCTTTGGCTTTTTTCAAAATATCGGGATTTTCAGCAATGCAGTTCAGCGCATCTGCATCGAGCACAAGGGGAGTGTTGCAATTTTCTATAAAGGAATTAACAATAGCCTTTGTGTCATCACAGACACTCAGACCGCAACCGATTAGTACTGCCTTTGTTTTTTCAGCTTCATTGAGCAGAAAATCAATATTTTCACGGCTGATTGCACCGTTTTTCGTTTCACTGAGAGGAAAAAACACGCTTTCATAAATCGACTGCGCAACAATCGGGTATATACTTTTCGGCAGTGCACATTTAAGCAGACCAAGACCGCATTTCAACGCAGATTTTCCTGCCATAATTGAAGCTCCAGCCATTCCATAGTTTCCGCATATGCACAGCAAAGAGCCTAAAGTTCCCTTGTTTGCATCATCGGGACGGTTGAGGACTGTCCTTTTTACGATATTCTTGTCAGTTCGCTCCATTGAATCAACCTCTGCGATAGAACAGTTTTATCATAATATCTTTATTGAGGTAGCTCTTCATACCGTTTAAAATCTGCTCGTTCGGTGAGAAAATGAGTATGCATTTTCCATATGCAGGGCTGTTGAATACAGCGTAATAGTTTTCGTCGTCCTTATCGATATCACGAGTCGCAATGAATGTCTTTGTAAAACGCATATTTTCAATTGATTTTTCGCCTTTTTCAAGCTGAGAAATCTCTCTTATCGGCACTTTACAGATACGTTTTCTTTTGCGTAGTGAAACAACCTTAGCAATATCAAGTTCATCACCGACAACCGAGTACTCATACTCGACCTTCTGAGAAGTGAATACATACCATACGGCATAAATTCCGCCCAATAAGAGGAATAATCCCACATAAATCATATACGGTGTGATGACATATGCGAGAAGTACGCAGATTGTAGGTACTGTGATGAGTGCAAGAATTGATACAATCTTGATAATTGTATTTTTAGTTTTGTTTACTCTTTTTACAACTTGTTCGTTAAATCCTTCCAATGTTCATACTCCTTTGGTAAATTTTAATATAATAATAACATAATTCGATTTTTATTTCAATACAAAATAATCGTGTAATGTTCACTTGCAATAAGAAGATTTTATGATAAAATTAAATCATAACGATAAGATAAAAATAAACTATTTAAGGAGAGGTTAAAATGATTATTGATTTTAAGAATACAGAACCGACAGTGATTCCTAATTTCAAAGGAGGAGAAAAGTCAATTTCCGCTAAAATGTATTTTGACGGAGTAAACAGAATTCTCCACGGAGTGCTTGAAAGCGGAGCTTCAATCGGGCTTCATACGCACGAAACCAACAGTGAAACTATCTATTTTCTCAAGGGCAGGGGAGTAGTTCTCTATGACGGAGAATACGAAAAGCTTGAAGAGGGAATGTGCCATCACTGTCCAAAGGGACATACCCACAGCCTGATAAACGA
>JBGUUJ010000053.1:0-3896 GCA_045133455.1 Ruminococcus sp. | reverse complement strand
AATCATAATATGGACGATATGGATACTGCAAGTGTAAGAAGAGGCAGTCAGAGCAGAATTAAAATTTAAGAACAAATCCCCTTGTTCCGTTTCTGAAACAAGGGGATTTAAATTTAATAAGCTAATCCGTTAATCTTTTTCTGTATGCAGGTTGCGTCACTAACATTGACCACACTGTCACTATTAATATCAGCAAGTTTAATCTGGGTTTCATTTAATTCACAGAGTTCAATTGAGTACTTCTGAATAATGGTTGCATCATTAATATTAACGTAACCATCGAGATTTACGTCACCTATCTCATAATCCTGAGATACACTGCCTATTGTAAACGACTTGCTTGAAGTGCAGATGTTTCCTTCAGAATCAGTTACAACAACTGATATCTCATATGTGCCTGATTCACCAGGAGTCCATACATATGAATTTTCAGAAGAATTCTTGACAGATTCACCGTTAATCATAAAATTATAAGTTACATCACCTGTTGCGTGATATGCATCTGCTGAAAGTGTAACTGCTGTTCCGACTTCCTGACCTGAATTCAAATCAGCTCCAAAGTTTACTTCGAGCGGAGCATGGTTAATTACAGTATCACTGAGTAATGCGCCTATTCTTGCAAGTGGAACTGTTATTGTATCAACATCTTCTTTTTCGTGAGAAGTTGAAGAATCGTAACTATACTCCACATTAGCGTTATCAAGCATTGATGGATCATGTGGTAATGTGTCCATACCAGATGTGCCGTATGTAAGAATCTGCATTGCGCCGATACCGTTAGTTTCGATATACTCTCTGTCGATTCCGAGATGCTTAAGAGGAATTGCTACTTCATAGATAAAGCCATAAGAATCTTTATAGCCGAGATCAAAGAAATCTACCCAGTTAGAGTTTGCATCAGTATTATCACCAAGTACTCTTGAACCCTTTTCGCCGTTTACACCGTATAATGTATCACTCTTAGTTCCGTTAGCGAATTTGATTTTAAAACCATTCTGATTATCCTGAGCTTGGAATGATCTTACACCTATAGGAATTCTTGTATCGTAGTTGAACATATATGTTCCGTCAGTATCGAGTATATCTGCCTTGAATATTGATGCCCCGCCGTTTGAGTTGTTTGAGTCAAATGCGATAAGAGTATCAATATTTGTTGAGAAAGCAGTACCGCCGTCTTTTGCGTTACCGTTATCACAGCCCCATACAAACGGATTTGTGTATGTAGAACCGTTACTGTTTGTTCCTATTGCTTTACCTGTTGATTTCTTAGCAGGATCAATTGACAGTGCAATATACATAGGGATACTGTTTCTCCAAGGTCTTGCTTCGTTAGAAGCTGCAAAGTTATCACTCGGAGATACTATGTATGTTGTGTTAGCCATTTCCCACATAAAGTAAAGATTATCATCGTCCCATGCGCAGTAAAGCGCATATGCATCCCATGGCTGTTCGTGCATTGAAGAAGGCATATAAACTCGTGGGTCATCATTTGCTACACCCTGAGCGATTTTCATTGAGCTATCCCAATCGCTTACATCACCATCAACTGTAATGGTCTTATACTGACCGAGCTGCAAACCCGGATTAGTTGAGTAATAACCTGTTTCAGCTTCTGTTGTATGACCATCTGATGCAGCTGAAAAAGTTGTCTGTGATTCAGTGAAGCTCTTTTTGAAAGTGTAAGTCTGCTGAGTTTCTACTCCGTCATCACCGGTAGCATATAAATCAAGAGTAATTACAGTGTTACCTTTTTTGCCTTCACCGATATAAATTACATCGTTATTTGCAAATGATTTTTCAGCAGAGCCGTCAATAGAATATAAACCTAATTCGGCATTTTTAAGTCCGAGCTTGATTCCGAGCTTTTCATTAGTAAAAGCTGTACCTGAAGGTGTGTAACAGAAACCATAACCGTGTTCGTCAAGCTTGCCGTAATCTACCCACTGTAAATCTGCAGTGAGAAGCTTACATTCACCGGTCTTAAGAGGAAGTCCGGCTGACTCAGGATACTGCTCCTTACCCTCGCCTTTTTCAAGTCCGTTTGTGAAAATGATACTTTCTGATATGTAAGTTGACGGGAAAGTCTTAGTGTATAAACCATCATCGGTTTTTTCCATTAGTTCACCCGGCCACTCAGCATTGTTTTTTGTTCCGTAAGCATATACATAAACATTTTCCCAGTTATACACTGAATTATCAAAATAAACCTGAGAACCTGTTGTTGCCGCAGATACAGAAATTGCAGAAGTAAATGCAGAAAATACCATAATTGCGACAATTAAAATGCTTATGATTTTACGACTTGTTTTCAACTTGATCACTCCTTTTCTATATTTACAAGTTATATTTATTATAACATTTTTATCATTCTGTTACAATATTCTATTATTTTTTTGTGTAACCAAACAGTTTCATCGTTAGTAATTTATTTATATTTACATAAAGAATATAATAATACACAAAAAGTTTATCTTATATATATTAAAAATGCAGACAACAATTATGCTGTCTGCATTCATTTTATTTTTCAGTTATAGTCACATTAGCCTTATAAGTTCCATAAGCCCAACAGCTTTTCGTTCCGCTGATTTTGAATGTTACAGACATTTGAACAGAACCTGTTGTCCCCTCAGAGGCAGATGTGTCGATTACAGCAGTAATATCGGAAGCTTTAAGTTTTTCAATCTCACTCTTTGTTCCGCAGATTCTTACAGAAATATTTTTCTGTGTAACATCAGCTTTATAATTTTCTGCAAGCCCTTCCACAGTGAATTTATCTACTGTGAACTTCTTGCTTGTCAAACTGCTGAGATCAAGTGTAACTTCAGCTGTAGTTGAATTGCTGAGATTTTTACAATCGGTAGGTATGTCGATACCGAGTGAAGGGAATGTTTTCTTCTCAGCAAGCAGAGTTGAAAAATCAATTGCTTCAAGATTTACTGAATTTGTATTTTCAATTACATCAGAAGGACCTGCAAGAAGAATTTCAGAAGGTTCAATTTTTATCATATCTTCCGTAATTTCAAGTCCGCTTGGTTTATTGATAAACACCGGCTTCACTTTCACTGTTTTCTCGGGAAGAACAGTAACCGTTACTTTAACAGTTGACATATCCATAGTAAAAAGTTCGGTAGAGAGTTTATTATTGTTTTTATCATATAAAACAATCTCCGCATCAACTGAAACGGATTCTGTGAGAGTCCCATTAATAGTCACAACAGCATAAACTTTATCTATTTTTGAAATTTCAGTCTGAGGTCCTGAAATATTAATAGATTTTGAACTAAGAGAAGTAAAACCATAATAACCGTCTGCAACTTTGTAAACAACGTTGTTATCCAGAATTTGGAAAGTACTTTCTCTCAAATAATCAACAACCACATTAATAGTTGAAGGAACGACTGCTGAAGTAATCTGGAAATTACTTGAAGGATTCGTTTTTGCAGCAGATACGGGAAGCGAATAATTTCCTGACGAATTAATTGAATTTGCAGCCGCAGTAACAGTCACATCAGTTGTGTCAATTGAACCAAGAATAGCTCTGTTGCCTGTTACTGTAACAGAAGCGGTTTGTTCATCACCTGAGAAAACCTGCATACCGTTATTTCTTGCTTCATCTGAAAGTTCAATCTGAATCGGAATATTACTCAATACTACAGCAGTATCATTTGTTGCCCCTAAACTGATATAAATCCAGATAGAAATTGATATAAGCAAGGCAATAACAAAGATAAATTTACTGTTTTGCATCAGTTTATTAAGGGAGAATTTATTTTCTTTCAAAATCAGTTATCCCCCTTTTCTTCCGATGTATCATTTTCATTATTGCTGTAATCATCAATGAGAAGTTCTTCGAGTTTTTCTATAAGTGTTTCTCTTGTGAAATTACGCAGTAA
>JBGUUJ010000052.1:0-5021 GCA_045133455.1 Ruminococcus sp. | reverse complement strand
CAGACCGTAACCGTACATCACCTTTTGCATTCACAGGTAATAAGTTTGAGTTCAGAGCACTCGGTTCATCACTCAACATAGCTTGCCCGAACTATATGCTTAACACAATGGTAGCAGAACAGCTTTCACAGTTCTACGATGTACTCAAGGATGCAGAAGATTTGGACGCTTCTTTAAAGGCTCTCATCAAGAAAACTTTCACTGAGCATCAGGCTATAATCTTCAACGGCAACAATTACGCTGACGAGTGGGTAGAAGAGGCTGAAAAGAGAGGGCTTCTCAACTTTAAGTCGCTCCCCGATGCAGTTGAACACTTTATTGACCAGAAGAATATCGACCTCTTCGTAAAGAACAAAATCTGTTCGGAGGAAGAAATCAGAGCAAGATATGAAATCGAGCTTGAAAGCTACTCAAAGCAGATTAACATTGAGGCTCTCACAATGATTGATATGGCTAAGAAGAACATTCTTCCGTCAGTTATGTCATATGTAAGAGAGCTTACAGATACAGCACTTGCAAAGAAAGCGCTCTCAGACGCAATTCCTACAGTTGTTGAAGAAGAGCTTATCACAAGCCTTTCAAACAAGCTTGTATGTTTCAGCAAAAAGACAACAGAGCTTGAAGAAGCCGTAATCAAGGCAAGCGAATACAGCGGTGACAACCTTGTATATGCAAAGTATTACAGAAACACAGTGTTTGCAATTATGCAGGAACTCAGAGCAGTGGGCGACTCTATGGAAACTGAAACTTCAGCAGAGTACTGGCCTTATCCGTCATACGGTGAAATGCTGTTCGGTGTATAATACAATGTCGAAATAACTGAATTTTTGAATATTGAATCACAACGGTGTGTAATCTGACGTTTATGCGTCGGATTATTCACCGTTTTTACGTTATAAGAATTACTCGGTTACGCTCGGGTACAGAAGTTTTGAGAAGACGAGGCTGTCTGCACGAAGTGCGTGCGGGACACTCGCTTTTTTTGGCTCTTTGCAGGCAGATTGCCGGGTTATTTCTCTGTGAATTTATAATACTAATATAGATGGAATTCTTCATCATAAATTGCAGTCAAAAATAGTTGCAAAAAATTTTATATAATTCCTTTATGTAAATTTGATTTGCCGTAAATCTTGTACAATAATATGATGAATGAAACAATAAAGCGGTGGTGGTAGTTTTGAAAAAAGCCTTGTTGGTTTCATACACAGAACAGAGTGCAAATTCACTCTCTGAGCTTATCAAAATTGAAGGATACAGGAATATAACCGTTTCAAACACCGCTAATGAAGCCAGAAAGCTTGTTGAAAATGATGAGTTTGACCTCATCTGCATAAATGCTCCTCTTCACGAGGAAAACGGCATTGAGCTTTCCGAATACTTTGCAAGAACAACGAGGTCAAGCGTTGTAATCATTGTTCCGCAGAAGAATGCAGACGATGTCAATGACCTCCTTACCGAGCACGGTGTTCTGGTTATAGCAAAGCCGATAAACAAGCATCTGTTTCATCATTTTCTGCAATTCACCGATTGCTTCAGAGCGAGAATCCTCTGCTTTGAGCAGGAAAATGAAAAGCTCAGAAATATGGTTGAAGATATGAAGATTATAAACAGAGCAAAGTTTTTGCTTATTTCATGTCTTCATATGACTGAAACTCAGGCACACCGCTATCTTGAAAAACAGGCAATGGACTTGCGTGTGAGCAAGCTTCAGGTTGCCAAGCAGGTTATCAAAACCTATGAGAACTGACTATTGAAAGGAATGTGTTTTTATGAGTCGTACGGCGTACTTAGTTCTTGAAAACGGAACTGTTTTTGAGGGAAAAGCCTTTGGCGCAGAAAAAGAAACTACAGGAGAACTTGTTTTTACAACAGCTATGACAGGTTATCTTGAAACACTCACCGACCCCAGCTATTATGGTCAGGTGGTTATGCAGACATTTCCTTTAATCGGCAACTATGGTGTTATTCCTGCCGATTTTGAGAGTGAAGCTCCTGCGCTTAAAGGATATATTGTTAGAGAATGGTGCCAAGTTCCCTCTAATTTCCGTAGTGAGGGTGATCTTGACACCTTTTTAAAAGAAAGCGGAATACCGGGAATCTACGGAATCGATACCCGTGCACTCACAAAAATTGTGCGTGAATACGGTGTGCTCAACTGCAAGATCTGCTACTCACCTGAGGTGAGCGAAAGTGACCTTGAACAGCTCAAGAAGTACACAATCACAGATGCAGTTGAAGCTACTACAACAAAGACTGCACATGAATTTAAAGCAGAAAATCCGGAACTCAAGGTAGTTCTTATGGATTTCGGTGCAAAGTCAAACATTGACAGAGAGCTCCTCAAAAGAGGCTGTGACCTCACAGTAGTTCCTGCAAGCACAACAGCCGAAGAAATTGCTGCAATGAACCCTGACGGCATTATGCTTTCAAACGGCCCCGGAGATCCTGCTGAAAATACACAGATCATCGAAGAACTCAGAAAGCTTTCCGAGAAGAATATCCCTACATTCGGTATCTGCCTCGGACATCAGCTTCTCGCACTTTCAAAGGGTGCAAAGACAGAAAAGCTCAAATACGGTCACCGTGGAGCAAATCAGCCTGTAAAGGAACTTGAAACAGGCAAGGTTTACATCACATCACAGAATCACGGCTACGCTGTAGTTAATGATTCACTTCCTGAAAACGCAAAGGTAAGCTTTATCAACGGCAATGACGGTACTTGTGAGGGTGTCAACTACACAGATACACTTGCATTTTCCGTACAGTTCCATCCGGAAGCTTGCGGCGGTCCGCTGGATACTGCATTTTTATTCGACCGCTTTATCAAAATGATGAAGGATAATAAATAATTGATATTTTGATATACAGATAAATTTAGAATAAGGAATGATTGTATGCCACTGAAAAAAGATTTAAAAAGAGTTATGGTAATCGGCTCAGGTCCAATCGTTATCGGACAGGCTGCCGAATTTGACTACGCAGGCACACAGGCTTGCCGTGCACTTAAAGAAGAGGGACTTGAGGTTATTCTTGTAAACTCAAACCCTGCTACAATTATGACTGATAACGCAATGGCTGATAAAATCTATATCGAGCCTCTCACACTTGAAACAGTAAAGAGAATTATAAAGAAAGAGCGTCCTGACAGCCTTCTTTCAACACTCGGCGGTCAGACAGGTCTTACACTTTCAATGCAGCTTGCAAAGGAAGGCTTCCTTGATAAGTACGGTGTTCAGCTCCTTGGTGCTAACCCGGAAACTATCGACAAGGCTGAGGACAGACAGCTCTTTAAGGATACAATGGAGTCAATCAATCAGCCATGTATTCCTTCAACAGTTGTAAACGACGTTGAATCAGCCGTTAAGTTTGCTGATGAAATCGGCTATCCTGTAATTATCCGTCCTGCATTCACACTCGGCGGTACAGGCGGCGGTATTGTAAATAATGAGGAAGAACTCCGTGAGATCACATCAAACGGTCTTGAACTTTCTCCTATCACACAGGTACTTGTTGAAAAATGTATCTCAGGCTGGAAGGAAATCGAATTTGAGGTTATGCGTGACAGTCAGGGCAACGTAATCACAATCTGTTCAATGGAAAACTTTGACCCTGTAGGTGTTCACACAGGTGACTCTATCGTTATCGCTCCTGCTGTAACACTTTCAGACAAAGAATATCAGATGCTCAGAAGCGCAGCTTTAAGCATTGTATCTGCTCTTAAAGTAGAGGGCGGATGTAACTGTCAGTTTGCGCTCAACCCTGAATCATTTGAATACGCTGTAATCGAGGTTAACCCTCGTGTATCACGTTCATCTGCTCTTGCATCAAAGGCAACAGGTTATCCAATCGCTAAGGTTGCTGCAAAGATTGCAATCGGCTACACACTTGATGAAATCAAAAATGCCGTTACAGGAACAACATATGCTTGCTTTGAGCCTGCAATCGACTACGTTGTAGTTAAGTTCCCGAAATGGCCTTTCGATAAATTCGTTTACGCTAAGCGTACACTCGGCACACAGATGAAGGCTACAGGTGAGGTAATGGCTATTGCTCCTACATTTGAGCAGGCTATTATGAAGGCTGTAAGAGGTGCTGAGATTTCTCACAACACACTCGATGACAAAGAATTTGCAGAGTTTTCAAACGCTTCAATTCACGACAGACTCAGCGTTTGCGATGACAAAAGAATCTTCTGTGTTTACGAAGCACTCAAGAGAGGCATTTCTGTTGAAGAGATCCACGAAATCACTATGATTGACGAGTGGTTCCTCGAAAAACTCAAGAATATCATCTCAGTTGCAGATGAACTCAAGAAGGGCGAGCTTTCAGAAGAACTTTACGTTCGTGCAAAGAACATCGGCTTCCTTGATAAGACAATCGAAGAATTCTCAGGTCAGAAGGTAGAAAATCCACTTGTACCTGTTTACAAAATGGTTGATACCTGTGCCGCAGAGTTCAAGGCTGAAACACCTTACTTCTACTCAACTTTCGATAAAGAAAACGAGGCTGAGGAGTTCATTCAGGAACGCAACAGCGACAAAAAGACAGTTATCGTATTCGGTTCAGGTCCTATCAGAATCGGTCAGGGTATCGAGTTCGACTATGCATCTGTTCACTGCGTATGGGCACTCAAGAAGGCAGGCTACGATGTAGTAATCGTAAACAACAACCCTGAAACAGTATCAACAGACTTTGATACTGCTGACAGACTTTACTTTGAACCTCTCACAACAGAAGACGTAATGGGCATCATCAAGACTGAGAAGCCATTCGGTGTAGTTGTAGCGTTCGGCGGACAGACAGCTATCAAGCTTACAAAGTTCCTCAGCGACAACGGAATCAACATTCTCGGCACATCATACGATGCAATTGATATGGCTGAGGACAGAGAGCGTTTTGATGAGCTTCTTGAAAAGTATCACATCAAGCGTCCTAAGGGCGTAACTGTTATGACAACAGAAGAAGCACTTTCAGTAGCATCAAATATCGGCTATCCTGTTCTTCTTCGTCCTTCATACGTT
>JBGUUJ010000051.1:0-32898 GCA_045133455.1 Ruminococcus sp. | reverse complement strand
TGGAAACTGAAAGCCTACGGTGAACGTGAAAAAGGTATTGTGCGTAAAGCTTTTGAAGATATTCTTCCTAAGGAAATTTGCTGGAGAAAGAAAAGCCCGTATCCTAAAACTCACAATCCGATTTACTTTGATGAATGTGCGAGGAGAGTCAAATTAATTCTGCAAAAGAAAAATATCTTAACCGAAATGCTTGATAAAAATGCAATTGAAAGCATCATCGAAAATCCCGATAAAATTACAACTCCGTGGTACGGTCAGCTGATGAAAGCTCCGCAAATTTTGGCTTATATAATTGAGCTTGACTATTGGTTTGAGAAATATAATATTGAAATAGTTTAGGCATTATGGTAAAATAAAGACAAATCCTATGCAGGAGTTGTTTTAAATTAATAGGAAGAATTACGAAAGAACCATGCAGTTCTTTGAGAATAATAAATTTTGCAGACTTGCGCTTAAAATAATATACAAATATCTTCCGCTTGTACTCTTTGTTGCATACCCAACAATTATCGGATATGTGTTCTTTGCAAGGCAGTGTGATATCTTTAAGGTTATATTGATTCCTTTCGGAGTTTTTGTTGCGGTTACGATTCTGCGAAAAATTATCAATGAAAAACGACCTTATGCAAGATATAATATCCCTTCGGTCTTTAATAAAACATCGTCAGGTGAAAGTATGCCGAGTCGTCATACTGCGTGTGCATTTGTTATTGCAATGACGATTTTGTATGTGAACTTTGCTTTGGGCATTGTTGCACTTTCGGTTGCCACACTGATTGCACTTTCAAGGATTCTTGCAGGCGTTCATTATATCAGAGATGTTTTTACAGGAATGTTAATAAGCCTTAGTGCAGGAATTGTATTCTTTTTTCTGTTTTAGAATTATAGTTCATATGAAAACAATCCGCAAAATTATGTAGTGCCCCAAAAAGTCAGAATTTAAAGCATAGCAGAAAACTTGCCTGCTACGCTTTTATTATATGGAATATTAAGGAAAGACCGCACAATTAACAGCAAAAGCCTTAGCGCACGGCTTGTTTGATTCTTGTTTGATTCTGTTTTAAATTTTACTCTATATATTGAATATTACAGAAGTAAATGTTATAATAAATATGAATTTATAGCAATATACTTTAGATTTTAAATAGTTTGGAGACTTATTATGAAAGTTAAAATTATTTCTGACAGCACTTGCGACCTCTCAAAAGAGATACTTGAAAAATATGACATTAATGTTCTGCCTCTTTATGTCAACTTCAATGATGAGACTAAAAAGGACGGAATTGACGCTTGTCCTGAGGATATCTATGAATTTGTTGACAAGAACGGAAAGCTTCCTACCACAAGTGCAGCTAACCTCGGTGACTATCTTGACGCTTTCAAATATTGGCGTGAACAGGGTTATGAGGTTGTTCATTTTAATATCAGCAGTGATTTTTCAAGCTCATATCGCAACGCCTGCCTTGCGGCTGAGGAAATTGACGGTGTGTATGTTGTAGACTCAAGAAATCTTTCAACAGGTCAGGGTCTTGTTGTACTTCACGGTGCTGAAATGGCGATGAAGGGCAGTTCTGCCAAGGAGATTTACGAGTCGTGCAACGATATCACTTCAAAGGTTGAAGCAAGCTTTGTTGTTGACAGCATTGACTATCTTTACAAAGGCGGAAGATGTTCTGCTCTTGCCGCTTTCGGTGCAAATCTTCTCAAGCTCAAGCCTTGCATTGAAGTTAAAGACGGCAAAATGAGCCCGAGTAAAAAATATCGTGGCAACATCAGCAAGGTTATGATTAATTATGTTACTGACCGCCTCACAGGCAGAGATGACATTGACAAACACCGTGTGTTCATAACTCATACTAAGTGTGAAAAAGAGGACGTTGATAACGTTCGTGCTAAGCTTAAAGAACTTTGTCCTGACTTTGAGGAAATTCTTGAAACAACTGCTGGATGTACCGTTACAACACACTGCGGTCCAAACACATTGGGTGTTTTATTTATCAGAAAGTAAGCGTTTATCAACTAAATCAAGCCTGTACAGAAAGCAACTGTGCAGGCTTTTATTCCTTTATAGAAAACTGCTCGAGCACAGAAGTCTTGACAAAACTTTACCAACAGAAGTTGTTATTGTCGAGATGTAAAGCTTTGATAAAATGCCAATATCTGTAACGAAATAAAAATATCAAGCTGTCTGCACAAAATGCATGCCAGGCACTCACTTTATTCTTGTTGAGAATTATACTGCAAGTCACCTTATCTCAAATGCAACTTGGCTTTTTATGCTTTTACAAATATGTTTTTTATGATATTATATGATTATCAAATACGGAGGTCAGACGAATGTTTAAATTCACAATAAAACAGATTGACAAATCTGAAGATGAAGAAATCGTCATCAGGTGTCACGAAATAAACGACGAGGTCCTGAAAATTATAGAAAAACTCAAAAAGAGCGAGTCAATTCTCCTCGGTAACAAAGATAACGAGGTTTTCAGGTTGCCTATCAAGGATATCTACTACATAGAATCCGTTGATAACAAAACTTTTGTTTGTATGCAGAAAAATGTGTATGAATGTAAAATGAAGCTGTATGAGATTGAAGAGTTACTTCAGGGCACAAAGCTTTTCAGATGCTCAAAAGCGATGATTTTAAATATTTCAAAAATACGCTCGGTTTCACCTTCACTTAACGGAAGATTTGAAGCAAAACTTCTCAACGGCGAAACAGCAGTTATTTCACGTCAGTATGTACCTGACCTTAAAAAACGTCTTGGATTGTGAGGTATAAAAATGAAAGAATGGATTAAAGTAGTTGGTATGCACTTCTTCATTATAACAGTCGGAGTGTTATTTTTTACAAGTATAGAGCCATTTATTGAGTGTGGTTTCAGCGGTGAACTCATATACCCTTCATGGTATCCGTTTATGGTAATACTTACAGGTTTTATCGGTGCAATTCCGACATTTCTGTTTTACTTCAGAAAAGAACCGACCAGAAAACAGTTTTTTGTGAGAACTATTCTGCATTTCATAATAATCGAAACACTGATTATGATTGAAGGCTGGTTATTTCGATGGTATGACGAATTTATACAAGGACTTATCGTCTTCATTATGATTTTTGTAGTGTATTTGTTTGTATGGTTTTTTTCATTCAAACTTGATTGTTCACTTGCCGATAACATCAACAATGCTCTGAAAAAAATCAATGATGACGAAGAAGAGTAAATGCATTTCACATTTGAAAATCGACATCTTACATCAGGCTTTTAACCGCTTGGTGCAAGATGTCTTTTTTATTTTGAAAAGATGTGTTATGCTCTTGTCAGAACAGGAGGAAAACTTATGAGAAACATTATTGAAGTAAACAATCTTGTAAAGAACTACAAGGACGTTCACGCTGTGAAAAATATTTCATTCAGTGTTGAAGAGGGGTCATTCTTTGCTTTTCTCGGAATCAACGGTGCAGGAAAATCAACTACAATTAATATTCTCTGCACAGTACTTGAAAAGACTTCAGGTACCGTAAAAATCGGCGGTTATGACCTTGACACACATAAGTCAAAAATCAAGGACTTAATCGGAATTGTATTTCAGGGATCCGTGCTTGACAAACAGCTTACCGTGAAAGAAAATCTCGTTTCAAGAGCTTCATATTACGGTTTCTGCAAAAAGGAAACTATGAAGAGAATAGGCGAGCTGAAAGAAATATTCAGCCTTGAAGATATTATGAACCGTCGTTACGGAAAGTTAAGCGGTGGTCAGCGCAGAAGAGTTGACATTGCAAGGGCACTTGTCAACCGTCCGAAGATTCTGTTTCTTGACGAGCCTACAACAGGTCTTGACCCTCAGACAAGAATTCAGGTGTGGAATATTATTCACAATCTAAGAAAAGAAACAGGTCTGACCGTGTTCCTAACAACTCACTATATGGAGGAAACCGTTGACTGTGACAACGTGGTTATAATCGACTCCGGTGAAATAGCCGCAAACGATACTCCGCACAATCTCAAGAGCAAATACGCTCACAACAGTCTTGTATGGTATACTCAGAAATCTAAAGATTCGGAAACATTGATTGAAACTGAACATCTTGATTATGAGTACATCGGCGATGCATATAAAATCAGAATTGAAGATGCAAGTATCGCAACAAAACTCATCAGAAAATATGATTTTGAAGATTATGAGGTTATAAAGGGAAATATGGACGATGTATTTCTCAAAGTGACAGGAAAAAGGCTTGGTGAATAAGATGAATAGTTTAAAAAGAAATTTCAACACATACAAGGGTATGACAGCACGAAACATTAAGGTCTATATGAAGGACAGAATGGCAATTGTGCTTTCCATGCTCACACAGATTATAGTGCTCGGTCTCTATCTTCTGTTCCTGAAAAGCAATTACGTTGACGCAATAAACTCATTTCTCACAGGTGCAGAAAATCTTGTGACAGACACAGATATTGAGGCTCTTGTAAATTCGTGGCTGATTGCAGCTGTTATAGGTACTTCTGTTGTGACTGTTGCGCTGAATTCGCTTTCGGTTATGGTTTCCGACAAACAGGATAAAATCGACTTTGACTACAACGCAACCCCTGCAAAACCGCATATAATTATTTTATCTTACTTTTCCGGCGCAGTTGTAAGCACATTTTTAATCAGTTCAATTTTGCTTACAGCAGGTCTTGTATTCCTTGCTATGGGCGGACTTTTCTTATACACCGCTACTGATATTGTTCTGCTTTACGCAATTGTACTGCTCGGCTCAATATCAGGAAGCATAATTCTTATGCTGTTTGTTTCCTTCTTCAAAAAGAACTCCACTTTAAGCTCGTTCAGTATTCTGATATCTGTTGCAATTGGTTTTATAATCGGTGCATATATGCCTGTTTCCCAGTTTGGTGAAAGCGTTCAGACAGCCGTAAATCTCGTTCCGGGTTCACACATTGCAGGATTGCTCAGGAATGTGCTTATGACACCTGCGATTGACAATATCAGCGATGCGCTCGGCGGTATTGACAACGGAATGTTTGCAGAAGAAATCAACAGCACGTTCACGCTCAACCTAAACATCTTTGACGAGAGCATCGGAATGAACTTTATGCTTGTTTATTCACTGATTGCAATTGCAGTATTCTTTGTGCTTAATCTTGTATTCTATAAATTCAGTTCAAAGAGAAAGTCCTGATATCAGCAACGAAAATTCAAGATAAGGTTTGATTTGAAATAAAGTCAGACAAGATTATTCTGATTTTAATACAAACTAAATTTTAAGCAAATTTAATGGCTTGGTACCTGTGTTGAGCAGGTATCAAGCCATTTAGTTTTAGCTTAATTCTAAATTCACTTTAGATTATTTTCTTTTATCTTCAAGTGTCATTTCACGCATCTCCTGAAATAACAATAATATTTCCTTAATTTATTCTCATTCTGCCATTCTGTAAAGCATACAAGGTCGTCCGCCTGTTTCATAGTTCATTTCACCTTCAACTGAACCTGTTTCAGCAAGATAGTTCATATATCGTCTTACAGTAACTCCTGTCAATCCAATGTTTTCTGCAATATCATCACCTGCCAACCATTCATTTTTATTTTTCCTCAGATACTCCAAAATAAGATTAAGTGTCTTTTCCTGTATTCCTTTAGGATGAATTTCTTCACTTTTTTTGCGTGAATTATCAATAATAAAGTCAATATTTTTCTGATTGAGCGTTTCTAAATCTCTTAAAGCATCTGTCTGTGCAATAAACTTTTCAAGTGCCATTCTGAACCTGTCAAAAGTAAACGGTTTGACAAGGTAATCCACTACTCCGAGATGAAGTGCTTGCTCAAGAGAATCACGGTCGTTTGCCGCAGTAACCATAATTACATCGACTGATATTTGCTTTTTCCTTATCTGTCGCAATGTTTCAAAACCGTCTGTTCGAGGCATAAATACATCAAGCACAATCAAGTCAACTGTGTTCTTTTCCAGAAAATCCAATGCGCCCTTTCCGTCTTTGCACTTTCCGATTACGCTAAATTGTTTGTTACGACTTATATATTGCTCGTTTATCATTGCAACCATCGGATCATCTTCTACAATCAACACACTGTACATATTATACTCTCCATGTTTACCATTAATTATCTTTAATAAAACTTACAGAAAAAGAAGTTCCTACTCCTGCCTGCGACTCGACAGTAATTGTGCCTCCAAGACCTTCAACCAAAGCTTTGACTTGATAAAGACCTGTACCTCTGCCCTCACCTTTAGTTGAATATCCGTTTTCAAATATATACTCTAAATTTTCTTGCAAAATCCCTGCACCTGTATCATCAGCTGTAATAAGAACTGCACCCTGACGTGAGTATATTCCAAACAGCAATTCTTTTTGGGTATCATAATCAACGCTATCGTTCATAGCTTCAAATGCATTATCAATTAAATTACCTATAATTGTTACAAGCGTTTCGGTCGGCAATGACATATCCGCTTTTGAATAAAAACTACCCTCTCGCAAAACAAATTTTACATTAAGTTCTGATGCCCTTGCGGTCTTTCCTATCAGGAGAGCAGCTATCGCAGGTTCATTAATAGCCTTCATAATCTTGCTTATTGTTGACCTTTGCACCATACTGATATTCTCAATATACGATACTGCTTTATCGTACATTTTCATTTGAATAAGCCCTAATATAACATGAAGTTTGTTTGTAAAATCATGGTTATTTGCACGCATAGAATCAACTAAATAGCGAGTTCCTGTCAAATCTTCCATTAATTTTGTATATTCAGTTCTGTTGTGCAGAATACCTACCGCTCCGATTATTTCATTATTTTCTTTGATTGGAATTCGGTCGATTAGAATATCTGCATCTCCTAATTTTCGTTCCTGTACATTAAATTCTTTCTCTCCGCTTTCAAGAGTGTGTGTCAACAATTCTCCGTTGCAGATACTGTTAAGTTGCTTACCGACAATATTCCCCCCTGCACCCTTTTGTACATTATCAAGCATCGTTACCGCCGCTTTATTGACAAATTGTACGGTATCATTATTATCTACTGCAATAACACCTTCGTCAAGCGATTCGAGTATATTTTCTCTGATTTGATACATTGCTGAAAAAACATCAGGTTCATATCCCAATAAACTTTTTTTAATCACACCTGACAATTTGTAAGAAATTAATAGTTCTGTCAGAATTGCAACAACTGTAATCAAAAAGAAAATAAAAAAAGTCTGCAAAGTTTCTCCCAGAATATTTTTCATAAGCATAATTGCCATTACAAATCCGACATAATCACCGTTTTCGTCATATACAGCGGCATATGCTCTTCTTTGAGTTCCTGACGGTCCTATATCATCTGCAGCATAATATTCTTTCAAATAAATTTCAAACTCAGGCAGTGTACCGTCATAAACTGTACCAATCAATTTATGATTTGAGTGATATAGACGGATATTGTCACTGTCAACAACCGAAATCACATCAATATCATCAAGCGTATCTTTCAAGGAATCAAGGTATTCCATCAACATAACAGAATCATTTTCTTTTTCTCTATCATCTCGATTTTCTGTAAGTATCGGAGAATGAGCAATAGTTTCAGCTACGTTCTGAAGATTCTGATCACGCTTCTGCGTTTCAAAATGAATATTGATAAGAGTACCGGCTACTCCTAAAAAAAGTGCAAGCGAAATAATCAGAATTAACTGTGTTCTGAAAAGTTTCTGCTGTATATTTTTCAGTGTAGTTCGCTTTTGTCTGTTTATTTTAATGGCTTTTCTTTTATTATTCATAATTTCAAATATCTTTCTCCAATGCTTGCAAGTATTTTCATAAAACTAAATTTCCACTATTTTAATAACATTGTATCATATTTTTTCTTTTTTGAAATTACTTTTAAAAGTAAAATAAATGAAATTTATAACAATTTTGTGTTTATATTTTTCTTAAAATTGTATTTCCGAAAAATTCAAATTATCATATAAGTGAAATAAAAAAACAGGAGATTTATATTTATGGGATCTATTTTTGAATCAATTATGCTTATATGTTTCGGACTTTCTTGGCCACTGAATGTAATCAAGGCATATAAAGCGAGAACAGCAAAAGGTACAAGCCTGCCGTTTATTCTTCTTATAACCTTAGGATATTTGGCCGGAATATCTGCCAAGCTGATTACACATCAGATAAATTATGTTTTGGTAGTGTACTTAATCAACCTTGTGATAGTTTTTACAAATATATTAGTATATTTCAGAAACGTTGCGTTGGACAAAAAACACATAAGTAATAAAGATTATTAAGTGGAGAGTATGATTATGTTTGAAAATGAAATCAAAAAATATCAGGCTTTAAATGAACTTGCAGAACAAAACGGTATTGTTATTATTGGCGGAAGTGAGGATAAAGAAATTCCACTTTGTGAATTAAAACAAGCATTTGAGCTTAATTCAAAGCTATATAACAGAAGCATTTGCAATCTTTCCGTCAATAACGCTTCTGAAATCTACGATGCCTGCATTGCAGAGCTCAATCCCGAAAATGTTTTATTACATATCGGAACTGCTGATTTAGAATTATTTAAAGAACGTTCTTTAGACTTTGACCGAAAGTATCGTGAGTTAATCAGGCACATAAAAACTTCAAATCCGAAGTGTAATATTGCGATTATTTCTTTAAAAAATTACGAAGAAAATTCCAATATTTCAGAAATTAACAAACATCTAAAATATATTTCCGAGTCAGAGCATTGTGAATTCGGAGATATTTCAACCAAACGAGTATGGAATCCTAAACAAACAAAAGATGTGGTTTCGTTTGTTTACTCAATCGGATTTGTACATCCATTGAAAAATAAAAGACCTATATACGATTTAGTAAATATTTTATTCTGCTACGAACCTATGCATAGCATTTAAGTTGCAAACTCAAAATTGCTTTTATCGACAGCCCATCTCATTTTCGGATGGGCTGTATGCGTAAATGTATTAAGATTTCCCTCAAAACTATTGACAAAGAGCCAAAACAAAAAGCGAATGCCTCGCACGCATTTCGTGCAGACAGCTTCATCTTTTCAAAACTTCTGTGCCCGAGCACAACAGAGGAATTTCCGGCAAAACAAAAAAGGTATCCGATTGGATACCTTTTTTGTTTTGGAGCGGATGATGGGAATCGAACCCACACGATCAGCTTGGAAGGCTGAAGTTCTACCACTAAACTACATCCGCTTATCTGCAACGGAATTAATTATATCACTATTCCGTTGCATTGTCAAGAGTTAAATTGAATCTATTTTAATTTTTTCTCCGTCAGAGGTTACGCTGATTCCGCTGATTGAGTCTGCGCCTGCTTCAATCATTGCTGTTGCGATTTTTTCCTCGACTTCTCTTCTTATTGTGTTTCTTAAATCTCTTGCACCGCTGTTACCTGAGCAGGACTTCTTTGCAAGATATTCGCACGCTTTTTCATCATATGCAAACTTGATGTGCTTTTCTTCAAGGGTAGGAACATACTCAGAAAGCATTAAATCTGCTATCTTTACAAAATCCTCTTCCTTGAGTGTATTGAACACGATTACCTCATCGACTCTTGCGATGAACTCCGGACGAAGAAATTCTGAAAGTGCCTTCATAACTTTTTCTTTTGACGCATCCTCTGCTGTCTTTCCGAAACCAAGTGCGCTGTCACGGCTTGCAGAACCGGCATTTGATGTCATCACTATTACAGTATTCTCAAAGTTTACTGCTCTGCCGTGTGCATCTGTTACCTTGCCTTCATCGAGAATCTGAAGAAGTATATTGAGAACGTCGGGGTGTGCTTTTTCTATCTCATCGAAGAGAAGTACTGAGTATGGACGACGGCGTACTTTTTCAGTAACCTGTCCTGCCTCGTCATAGCCTACATATCCAGGAGGTGAGCCGATAATCTTTGACACCGAATGCTTCTCCATAAATTCTGACATATCAAGTCTTATCAAAGTTTCAGGTGTATCGAAAAGCTGCTTACTGAGCACCTTTACGAGTTCGGTTTTTCCTACGCCTGTAGGTCCTACAAAGATGAATGACGCTGGTCTGCGACGTGGTGAAATCTGACAACGGCTTCTCTTGATTGCCGATGCAAGAACTTCAACTGCCTCGTCCTGCCCGATTATCTTCTTTTTGAGTTCTTCTTCAAGGTCTGCAAGCTTAGAAAGCTCGTTTTCTCTGATTCTTGATGCAGGAATTCCTGTCCAGAGTTCAATAACCTTTGCGATATCCTCTTCTGTTACTCTTGATGTGAGTGTTTCAGGGTCAATTTCGGAAATTTCAGACTCTATTCTCGCAAGGTTTGTATTAACCTCTGCAAGTGCTTCGTAATCAACTTCATCTGCTGATGAAAGTTCGTCTTTCTTTATGATAAGCTTTGCTTTCTCGTCTGTAAGCTTGTCGTGACGCTCCATATTCTTGTTACGAAGTGCTGCACAAGCACAGCTTTCATCAAGAAGGTCGATTGCCTTGTCAGGTAAAAATCTGTCAGTTATGTAACGCTCTGAAAGCACTACCGTTTTGCGGACAATATTTTCATCTACAATTACACGGTGATGATCTTCATAATAGCTCTTAACACCTGAAATTACGTCGATTGTCTGTGCAATAGTAGGCTCGCCTACCTTTACCGGCTGGAATCTTCTTTCAAGAGCGGAGTCCTTTTCAATGTACTTTCTGTACTCATTGAATGTTGTTGCACCGATTACCTGTACTTCTCCTCTTGAAAGTGCAGGTTTGAGGATATTTGCGGCATTCATTGTACCTTCGTTATCACCTGTACCGACAAGACTGTGAACCTCGTCAATAAAAAGGATTACATTTCCGCTTTCCTTGATTTCAGATACAAGACCTTTGATTCTGCTTTCAAACTGACCTCTAAACTGTGTACCGGCCACAAGTGAAGTGAGGTCGAGTAACTGAATTTCCTTATTTTTAAGTCTCTGAGGAACATTTCCCGATGCAATTCTGAGCGCAAGACCTTCTGCAATTGCTGTTTTACCTACACCCGGTTCACCAATAAGGCAAGGGTTATTCTTTGAGCGACGTGAAAGAATCTGGATAACTCGTTCAATTTCAACGTCACGTCCGATTATACGGTCAATCTTACCTTCCCTTGCCTTGCGTGTGAGATCCTCACAGTAAAGGTTGATGTGCTTTCTTTTCTTCTCTTTTTTATCTTTTTTGTTGTTCTTATTATTCTTTGTGTCGGGCTGGGACTCGTTCTTCTGTCCTCCGAAAATATTATTGAAAAAAGCAGGAAATGCAGGTGCTCCATGTGAAAAATCATCGTCACTGTCAGCATTTTCTGTACCGAACTGATCCATCTGATCAGCAAGGTTATCAGCTCCGAGCTGTTCCATAAGCTGTGAAAGATCACCGTTTTCGCCCATATTTTTCATAAGCGAATTCATCTGATCCTGTACATTTTCAAGATCCTCATCGGATATACCCATTTTGCTGATCAAATCTTCCACCGGCTTTATTCCGAGTTCCTTGGCACAAGTCAGGCAATATCCTGCTGTGGGAGCTTCCTGTGAATTATTATTTGAAACGAAAACAACTGCCTGTCGTTTTCCGCATCTGCTACAAAGCATAAAATTCTCCTTAAATTAAATTTATTTTCTATATTAGAATTTTGCAATTAAGTTGTATTCACTATTTAATAGTAAACATTATATATGCTTATCATCAAAATTTCAATGGTAATTTGTCAGTTTTTTAACTTTCATCTTTTTTTGCCTGAATTTTGGCATTGTATTCCCTGATACTCAGGAAATAAATCTTACCGTACTGAAAAAGTGCAAAGAGCATTATTACAGCCGTTACTGATAACAGAGCAATATCTAGTGCGACATTTTCATATTTAAATGCGGCCTTCAGAAATACTATTACACAAACCGAAATATAGAATACCACCGTGCCGAGTTTGCCGTACCACTTTGCCGCAGGAGGTGTTATACCCTTGTTGATGAGGTCAATACCTCCGAGAAGCATTATAACATCTTTCAGGAGAAGCGTGATTAGTACGGGAAGTACGATAGGCACTTTAATTACCATACATATTACCACTGCAAGCAATGTAAATTTGTCTGCAATCGGGTCAAGGATTTTTCCGAGTGACGTAACCTGATTGAATCTGCGTGCTATCATTCCGTCAAAGCAGTCTGTAAGTCCCGATACACCTATGCAGATTACCGCAGGAACATAATTATCATAAAGAAAATAATACGCAAACGGTACAATAAGAATAAATCTGATATATGTCAGAATATTCGGAATTGTAAATAAATCTTTTTTGTTAAAACTCCATGTCTCCTTGTTTTCCATTAAATCACCCCATAAATTACTTAGTCAAATATGCAAAAGAATTTGAAAAGAGTTCCTGAAAGCATTTCATTTTCAAGCATCGGACTGCCTGCTGTCTGAATGACCGCAAAAAATATGTTTACTGCAACAAAAACCAAAACACATCCTTCTGCAATTCCGAACAGACCACCCAGAAGCTGATTAATCTGTTTGATTACAGGCATATCGAACACTTTTACAATGATTTTAATAAGTTTCTTTACAATTATCAGAAGTATGATAAAAAGCACAAACATCAGAAGTGATGAAAAAATTGTTGTTATTACAGGTTCAATTGTTCTTTCAATAGTCTGTGCTGCTGCCGTCGTCAGATTTTCCGGAATTGCAATACTGCTCTGAAAATCTTCGGCTGTTGCTCCGAAAAGACCCACTATAGTTGAAATTATGCCCATTATCCATTCCGGAACAGCTTCAAAACTGTTTGCAACTGCATAATCAAAACCGCTTTGCTGAATAGTCTGCTGAAGGTTCGTAATTACGGTTTCTTTTATAAATGTATCATAAACAAATTGCGACAAAAAATCAGAAATATAATAAGAAACAACCGCAGCAACTGCTATTCCGACAAAATTTGCAAGAGTTCGTGCAAATCCTCTTACAACTCCGACTACCGCAAAGAGAATGATTATTGCAACTATAATTATGTCTGCTACCATATCTGCTCCTTATCACGCATTATCAGCTGTTGCAGGTGAACTTTTCAGGTCAAAATATCTGACCTGATTTACACTGAGAACATATGCATTGCTGTCAGAAGTAAGTATTATACTTTTTGAACCTGTTCCCGTGTCACAGACGAACTTCTGATTTCCGCTACTGTCATACCCATAAGCAGTATTACCGTCAAGCACGGCAATCGTGCCCTTGTAGAGTGAAAGTGAATCTGCTCCTGTCTCAGTATTTACCGTGGAAGTTATGTCGCCGTTGTCATTGTATTGCTCAAGAACACAGCTTCTTCCGTCACCGTTCCTTGACAACGCAAGCGCATAGGTGTTGGTATCAGGATTAAAGCAGTAGTTTACAAGGGTTTTACCTTCGTAACTTTTGGTTACATACTGTTCCTCACCTTTTTTTATTATATATGATGCAGATTCTCCTACTACAGCCATTCTGTTGTCGTTGAGATATTTGCAGTCAATTACAATATCATCTTTGATTTCATATTTTGCCAGAGGCTCTTCTTTTGTAAAATCAAGAATATACACGCCTGTTTTAACAGCGCCGTTTTCTGTTGTTATACCGCAGGCTATACAACCCGTGCCGTTGCTGTTGAGTGCAACAGCATTGATGTAATATTCCGAAAAAGAATATTTATAAATTCTGTTGTTATTACTGTTAAACACATAGAGCGTTGAGAAATATCCGTTACCCTCAGTAATCAAACAATATACTCCGTTTGAACTGATGTCGCCTGTGTAAATTGCGCTTTCTGCTTCACCTGAATACAGCATACTGTCAAAACTCTGAATTTGATAACCTGTTCCGCCTATGCCGTAGGTGAGGTATCTGCTTGATGAGGATTTCATTGCAGGATTTGAATATCTGAGCTGAATGTTTGCAACCTCGCTTCCTGTCGAGTTGAGAGTTACAAACGATGTGTCCGATGCATAAGCAACATGCCCCTGATTTACGGAAAAATTTCCTGCGGAAACTTCCGAACCCACTATATTTACGGGATAACCGTTACCTGCATTACCGAGTACATCGTACGTCCACCAATTTGATATATTATCCCAGGTTAATTTGTCTTTATTTGCAAAAGCGAACACAATCAGCCCTGCCGCAAGGGCTATACATACGCCTATGATTATCTTTTTGACGGCTTCGGGGGATATGTCGGTTTTCTCCTGTTCATAATCGTCGAGAGGCATATCCTCATAACTCATTACGTCACGTTCAGTCTTTTTTCGCTGTGCGTAACGCCCCTTGAATTTGTTGAACACCCATTTCACTCCTTTGGAGGTCAATTTTTCGGACATCCGCATCTGCCCGATAACACAATCAATAGTTTACTTTATTTAAATAGAGTCCGCAAGCCTGTGCTGTAGGACCTGCATATTTTCTGTTTTTCTTTGCAATTATATCAGCAATTCCATCAGCAGGTATCTTGCCCTGCTGAATCCGCAAAAGCGTTCCGACCATTATTCTCACCATATTGTAAAGAAAGCCGTCTGCCTCTACTTTCATTGTAACCATTTCCCCTTCTCTGGTTACTGAAAATGCCTTTACGTTTCGTCTCATATCGCCCATTTCACGGTTATCCAGCGTGCAGAATGATGTAAAATCGTGACAGCCTACATACGCCTGAGCCGCTTCGTTGAGCATTTTTTCGTCCAATTTGTATCTGTAGTGAAGAGCGTATCCGTCAAGGAACGGATTGCGCACCTCACTGTTCCATATCTTATAAATATATTCCTTACTTACACAGCAGTACCTTGCGTGAAAGTCCTCGTCAACTTCTTTGCAATCGAGAACTGCAACCGACATAGGAAGCCACCTGTTCAGCGCTGCTTTAAGTCTTTGCGCCTCAATAGGGTGTGACGTTTTCAGGCTTATGCAGTACATATTTGCGTGAACTCCGCTATCTGTACGGCTACAGCCTTTTATCTCGAAATCACTTCCGATGATTTTTTCACAGGCTTTCTGGAAAACTTCCTGAACAGTCAGTGCATTCTGCTGAATCTGCCAGCCGTGAAAGTTTTTTCCGTCATATGAAATTGTAACCAGCAGATTTCTTAAACCACCGCAGGTATGAATATGTTGCATAAAATCACTCCGCAGATTACAAGTCCAAGCGTTGCAAAGGTTAATGCATCACGCTTTGACATATGAATTGACTTCATTCGTGTTCTTCCGCTTCCGCCTCTGTAACAACGACATTCCATGGCTGTTGCAATTTCGTAGGCACGTCTGAATGCCGATACGAAAAGCGGAATGAGAATCGGTATGAGAGCTTTCACTCTCTTGATAAGGTTCCCTGAGTCCATATCTGCACCCCTTGCCTTCTGAGCCGCCATAATTTTATCGGTTTCTTCAAGAAGTGTAGGCACAAATCTGAGTGCAAGTGACATCATCATAGCAATCTCGTGTACAGGAAAATGAATTTTGTTGAGCGGTTTCATCAGCCTTTCAATTGCATCTGTAAGCTCTGTAGGTGATGTTGTGAACGTCAGGCACGAGCTTGAAAGGATAAGACAGATGATTCTGACTGTTACAAAAATCGCCCTGTTTATTCCGTTGAGCGTTATCTTAAATATGCCCCACTGCCATAATGCATCTCCGGTTCCGTAGAACAGATTGAGCACCGAGGTTATAATAACTACAAAAATGATTACTTTAAGGCTTTTGAAATAAAACTTCGGAGATACTCCGCTTAATGCGATAAACAGCACCGTAAAGAATGTGACTATTGCAAGAGAAACATAGTTGAAGGTGCAGAAAATTATCACAAGATATCCGATAAGCAAAAGGATTTTTGCCCTCGGGTCAAGCCTGTGAACAAGGCTTTTTGTCGGAAAATACTGTCCGAAAGCTACATCTCTTACCATATCTTCCCCTCCTTTTTGAGGAGAGCTGAAATGTAGGATATCGCTTCTCCCACTGTGAGTATTCCCTCGGGAATATCGTAACCCTTTTCCCTGAGTTCGAGCATTATTCTTGTTATCTGGGGTACTCTGAGACCTATTTTTTCAAGCTCTCTGCCATGCGAGAAAACCTCTTTTGTCTTGTCAAACATAACAAGATGTGAACTGTTCATTACGATTATCCTGTCGGCAACCCTCGCAATATCCTCCATACTGTGTGATACGAGGAGCACTGTATTTTTGCGTTCCTTGTGGTACTGCACTATCTGACTTAAAAGCACGTCTCTTCCCATAGGGTCAAGTCCGGCTGTGGGTTCGTCAAGCACAAGGACCTCGGGGTCCATTGCGATTACGCCTGCAATTGCGGCACGTCGCTTTTCACCGCCCGACAAATCAAACGGTGACTTTTGCAAAAGGTCATTTTTCAGTCCCGTGAACTCTGCCGCTCTCTTAACTGCATAGTCAAGTTCCTGACCTGTCTTACCCATATTTGACGGACCGAAAGCTATATCCTTATAAACGGTTTCTTCAAAAAGCTGATATTCGGGATACTGGAAAACCATTCCGACCTTGAATCGGATTTTTCTGATTTCTTTAGGCTTTTCCCAGATATCAACACCGTCGAGCAGAACTTGTCCTTCTGTAGGTTTGATAAGTCCGTTAAGCATCTGCACAAGCGTTGACTTTCCTGAACCTGTATGTCCTATTATACCGATAAATTCGCCTTTTTCTATATCAAGGTTTACATTGTCGACTGCTTTTTTTTCAAATGGTGTGCCTTGTCCGTAAACAAAGCTTAAATTTTTCAACTCGAGAACACTGCTCATTGAAGCACCTCCTCAAGCATCTTTACACAATCCTCGGTATTGAGGGGCATTTTATCGATTTTAACTCCGCAACCTTTGAGCTTGTAAGCAAGTTCTGTTGCCTGAGGCACATCAAGTCTGTGTTTTTTGAGAAGTTCAACCTGTGAGAACACGTCATCGGGAGTTCCCTGTGTGAGAACTCTTCCGCCGTCCATTACCACAACCCTGTCAGCAAGCACTGCTTCATCCATATAGTGGGTAATAAGAACAACAGTCATATTCTTCTCTTTATTGAGTTTCAGAAGAGTTGACATTACTTCGCTTCTTCCGTTAGGGTCAAGCATTGCAGTAGGCTCGTCGAGCACTATGCATTCGGGAAGCATTGCAAGTATTCCTGCTATTGCAACCCTCTGCTTCTGACCTCCCGAAAGTTTGTGCGGTGCGTGTGTACGGAAATCATACATATCAACCGCCTTGAGAGCGTAATCTACCCTCTCTCTGATTTCTTTCGGGTCTATTCCGAGATTTTCAGGACCGAACGCTACGTCCTCTTCAACAATGCTTGCAACAAGCTGATTGTCGGGATTTTGAAGCACAAGTCCAATCTTTTTTCTTATATCATATGTTTTTTCTTCGTCGGTTGTATCATCTCCGTCAACATACACCTTGCCGCTGTCAGGCAATAGCATTGCATTGAGATGTTTTGCAATCGTAGATTTTCCACAGCCGTTATGACCGAGCAGAGCCACAAATTCACCCTTTTTTACATCGAGTGAAACTCCGTCTACGGCATTCACGACAGGCTGATCATCATCTTCATTTGAATATGAAAAATATACATTCTGCACCGAAATAAAATTCATTAATTACTTCTCCCATATTGCAGTTGAGCCGCACGGCAATACAAGTCCCGTGTCGGTCACTTTAAGTCCTATTTCATCGCTTGATACTTTTCCTCCGAAGTCATTTTTGAGAAGTACTCCGAGAAGATATTCCATTACAGCAGGGGATAATCCTGTTGTGTATGAATTGAGTATGAAGAATACAGGGTCATCAGAGAGCACCTGTTTGCATAGTGTTACAAGCGGATAAAGCTGTTCTTCGAGTTTCCATACCTCTCCGCCGGGGCCTCTGCCGTATGACGGAGGATCCATTATAATTCCGTCGTACTTATTACCTCGTCTGATTTCACGCTGTACAAATTTTACGCAGTCATCAACAAGCCATCTTACAGGTTTGTCTGCAATCTGACTTGACTGGGCATTTTCCTTAGCCCACTGAACCATTCCCTTTGATGCATCAACGTGACATACAGTTGCACCTGCCTCCATACACGCAAGTGTTGCACAGCCTGTATAGCCGAAAAGGTTCAGTATTTTCAGCGGTCTGTTTTCGCTTCTGATTTTCTCAGACGCAAAATCCCAGTTTACCGCCTGTTCGGGGAATACTCCCGTGTGCTTGAAGCCCATAGGCTTTATATTGAAAACAAGGTTATTGTAATTTATCGTCCAGCGGTCGGGAACTTTCTTGTACTGCTCCCAATGTCCTCCGCCCTTGTTACTGCGGTGATATCTTGCATGTGCCGAGTGCCAGAGCGGATTCTTCTTATCCGTTGACCAGATAATCTGAGGGTCAGGTCGGATTAAAATAATATCTCCCCAACGCTCAAGTCGCTCACCGTCCGATGTGTCTATAAGCTCGTAATCTTTCCAGTTTTCAGATAATCGCATTATGCCAATCTTTCCCTTACCACCTGTGCAGCTTCTTCTGCAAGGTTCTGAATTTCTTCGAGGTTTTCACCCTCAAGCATTACTCTTACGAGTGGCTCTGTGCCTGATACTCTCACAAGGATTCTGCCTCTGTCACCGAGTATTTCGCTTATTCTGCTGATTTCAGCCTTAACTTCCTTGTCTGTGTAGAATGAAAGCTTTCCTTCTGAACTTACCTTTACATTGATGAGCACCTGTGGCATTCTTTCCATTACTTTTGCAAGCTCGCTGAGGTTTTTGCCTGTGCGCTTCATTATACTTAAAATCATTGCGCCTGAAAGCTGACCGTCACCAGTTGTTGCATAGTCAAGAAAAATGATATGACCGCTCTGCTCACCGCCTATGTTATAACCTTCTCTGAGCATTGCTTCGAGAACGTAACGGTCGCCTACCTTTGTTGATACAAAGTTCATTCCGTTTTCGGCACAGAACTTATTAAAGCCCATATTTGTCATTACAGTGCCGACAACAGCGTCCTTTTTGAGAAGTCCTCTGTCCTTCATATCCTTTGCACAGATTGCAATTAGATAGTCACCGTCTACAAGATTACCTTTTTCATCAACTGCAAGACATCTGTCAGCATCGCCGTCAAAAGCAAGACCGCAACAGAGTTTGTGCTCTCTTACATAGTGCTGAAGTTTGTTTATGTGAGTTGAACCGCAGTCCTTGTTGATATTAATTCCGTCAGGCTCATCAAAAAGCATATGAACCTTTGCGCCGAGCTTTGTAAAGAGCTTTTCTGCTGTTCTTGATGATGAACCGTTTGAACAGTCAAGGGCAATTTCCATCCCCTCAAGGTCACAGCCGATTGACTCTGCAACGTGCTCAATATAATCATCTGCACCTGTATCACAATGGATTACTCTGCCGATATTCTCATCTGATGCAATAGCGTACGGTATTGCGTTATCGAGAACGATTTCTTCAATTCTGTTTTCGAGGTCATCAGGAAGTTTGCAACCATCTGAACTGAAAATCTTGATTCCATTGAATTCGAACGGATTGTGTGATGCAGAAATCATAATACCTGCATCTGCGTTGTATTTTCCGATAAGATATGCAACGGCAGGAGTCGGAACAACTCCGAGAAGTTTTACGTTTGCGCCTACCGAGCAAAGTCCTGCTATAAGTGCGCCCTCAAGCATATCGCCAGAAAGTCTTGTATCCTTACCGATTAAAATTGTCGGATGTTCAACCTCATTGCTTATGAGAACCATCGCTGCGGCTCTGCCTATATTCATTGCAAGTTCTGCTGTAAGTTCGGTGTTTGCAATTCCTCTTGCACCGTCTGTACCGAATAATCTGCCCATAATGTTTTCCTCCGTAATTTCTAAATATAAAAATTTATTTATTGTCAAATAAGCTCGGCTGCGTCGGCATTGCATTTACCGTGCCCTTCGGAAAATCATATCCGAGGTGTCTGCAAGCCTCTGCCGTAATACATCTTCCTCTCGGTGTTCTGCTCAGAAATCCAATCTGAAGAAGATACGGCTCATAAACGTCTTCAATTGTTAAGGCTTCTTCACCGATTGCAGCCGCAAGTGTTTCAAGTCCTACGGGACCGCCGTTGTAGAACCTTATGATTGCCTCCAACATTCGTCTGTCGTTCTGGTCAAGTCCAAGTTCGTCAATTTCGAGTCTGTCAAGTGCCGTCCTTGCAGAGTCTACCGTTATAACTCCGTTAGACATAACCTGTGCAAAGTCACGCACACGCTTTAGCAGTCGGTTGGCTATTCGTGGTGTTCCTCTTGAGCGTGAAGCTATTTCGAGTGCTCCGTCGTGCTCGATTTTAATTCCGAGAATTCCTGCGCTTCGTGTTGCTATTTTTGCAAGTTCCTCAGGTGTATAAAGTTCAAGTCTTAACACAACACCAAAACGGTCACGCAGAGGTGCTGTCAGCTGACCTGCCCTTGTTGTTGCACCTACAAGCGTAAACTTCGGCAACGGAAGATGATATGAAGCTGCCATCTGCCCTTTGCCCGTGATAATATCTATTGCAAAGTCCTCCATTGAAGGATAGAGGATTTCCTCTACTGCACGGCTAAGTCTGTGAATCTCGTCAATAAAGAGTACATCGCCCTCATTAAGATTTGTAAGCAATGCCGCCAAGTCACCGGGCTTTTCAATTGCAGGACCTGAGGTGATTCTCACCGAAACTCCGAGTTCATTTGCGATGATTCCCGCAAGTGTGGTTTTACCGAGTCCGGGAGGGCCGTAAAGCAGAACATGGTCGAGAGTTTCATTTCTGATTTTTGCCGCCTCAATAAACACTCTGAGGTTATCCTTTGCCTTGTCCTGTCCTATGTATTCATCAAGATTTTTAGGTCGTAACGGATTATCTCCGTCCGCTGTATCTTCAGGAATTTCGGAAGCGTCGAGTATTCTGTTTTCAAAGTCAAATTCTTCAGAGAACTGCATTGTGTTCGCCATAGAAAATCAACACCTTCCTTTATTTTTTTCCAAGCTGTCTGAGGGTATTCGCTATAAGCTGTTCAACGGGCAATGAACTGTCGAGCGTTGCAAGTATCGGAGATACATCTGACGGTGAATAACCGAGAACTCCGAGTGCTTCGACTGCCTTCGGAATATTTCCTGTTGATGCATTGACCGCACCTGTTGCGACTGCTGACATTCCTGTATCTGATGATGCCGCCTTTGCAAGCTTATCCTTTAGTTCAAGGACTATACGCTGTGCGATTTTTTTACCTACACCCTGTGCTCTTGTGATTGTCTTGATATCGTCCGTCGCAATCGCCATTGCAACCTGTTCGGGAGTTAATTCCGACAAAATTGCAAGACCGGCTTTCGGTCCAATTCCGTTTACACTTATCAGTGTTTTGAAGGTATCAAGTTCGGTTTTTGTCGCAAAGCCGAAAAGATCGACTGCATCTTCTCTGACATTAAGGTAAGTATAGAGCATCACCTCGGTGTCAGGCTTGATTGCTTTGAGTGTATTTATCGTTGTCTGGCAGTTGTAGCCTACGCCGCCGCACTCCACTACTGCGCTTGTGGTTGTCGTATGTATGAGTTTTCCTCTTACGGAATATAACATCTTTTAAATTCCTTTCCGAAACATCGCCTGTCTGAGCTGTGAACCTGCCGCCTGTGCATGACAGATTGCTATTGCAAGAGCATCAGCTGTATCATCAGGTTTAGGAACTTCATCAAGTTTCAAAAGTCTTGTGGTCATCTCCATCACCTGTGGCTTTTTCGCCTTACCGTAGCCTGTTACAGCAGTTTTGACCTGCAACGGTGTATATTCAAAAATCGGGATTTTGAGTTTCTGTGCCGCAAGAAGTGTTACTCCTCTTGCCTGTGCAACCTTTATCGCTGTTTTTTGATTCGTCTGGAAATACAGACGTTCAATTGCGAGTGCATCAGGTCTGCAACGATTCAGAATAGCGTACAGCTCATCATATATATATTCCAGCCTCTCATTGAAATCGGTGTGAGCCTCAGTCTGCACCGAGCCGTATCCGAGAGCTTTATATGTGTTAGCCTGAAAGCTGATTGCTCCCCAACCAACTATCGCATAGCCGGGGTCAATTCCGAACACTACCAAATCATTACCTCCGCACGTTCACCCAAAAAAGGGTATATTTACGCAATTTAAATTATTATACCATATTCCCCACAAATTATCAATATTTTTATCTTTGGGCAGATAGGTTTATTCCATATAAAACGTTTTGTGCCCAACCATTATCTTCAAAAATTGGTGACTGCTACATTTCTCTGAAATTACGTTGTATAATCTTTTGCAGACTCTTATTATCAAGTCTACAGTTAGACAACTAACATTTAATTCAGTCTAAACCTATCTACCCAAAACAAAAAGCCAGTTTAACTGCATAATTGCAATTAAACTGACTTTAACATTTACTATTAGTTCGTATAGTAAGACATCAATTATTCCGCCTGTACCTTTACAAACTGTTCCTGCATATATGCATATACATCGTCAGGCACGTTTGTAAACACATAGCACTTATCAAGATATTCGTCACTCGGGAAAATGAATTCGTTGCTCTTCATATCCTCGTCGAGATATTTGTCATAAGCTTCCTGATTAGGTGTGCCGTAGTTGAGATATTTGCAGTTTTCAGCCGCAATTTCAGGGTCCTGCATAAAGTTGATGAACTTTTCTGCATTTTCCTTATTCTTACTGCAGGTAGGAATACACATTGCATCATAGAAAAGGTTTGAACCGTCCTCAGGCATTGCCGCTGCAAGGTCCTCATTTGACTCCATCATTGTAACAATGTCACCTGCATAGTACGGTGCAATTGCCGCCTGACTCTTTTCCATTTCAGTGAACACCTGATCCATTACATATTTCTTGAGTAACGGTTTCTGCTCACGAAGTTTGTCTGCCGCTGTGTCTATATCTTCCTTTGTACAGTTTGCAGGGTTGATACCGCATAACTGCATTGAAATTGCCATTGCGTCACGACTGTTGTTGAACATAAGAATCTGTCCCTTGAGACTTTCGTCCCACAGTGTCTCCCATGATGTAGGCGTTTCACTGACTTTTGTCTTGTCATACACCATTGCTGTCACGCCCCAGCTGTAGCAAACTGTATATTTGCTCTCAGGGTCACAATCGAGATTCTTGAATCTGTCCATAATGTACTTATAATTCGGGATATTGTCATAATCAAGTTCAAGCAGCATATCCTCTTCGATGAGCTTACTTATCATATATTCCGACGGAATAATTACATCATAGCTTACATTGCTGTTTTTCAGCATATTGTAAAGCTCTTCGTTTGTTTCATAAGTGGTGTAGTTAACCTTGATGTTTGTTTCGTTCTCAAACTCTTCGATTACGTCCATCAAATCGTCTTCACCGTTTGAGATGTATTCGCCCCAGTTGTAAACGTTAACTTCGCCCTCGTAACTGTTGCCGCAACCTGAAAGACAGGCTGTGCCTGATACTGCAATAAGTGCAGTGAGGATAATACTGATGGTTTTTTTCATTTCTCAATCTCCCTTGGAAAAATTATTAATCAGGTTTTCTGCGCTCTGAGTTTTTCCTCTCGTCTGTCCCTGATGTTGATTATAATCATAATTATCAGCACTGCAAGGAACATCAGTGCAGAAAGCGCATTGATTTTAGGTGAAATTCTTCTGTGCGTCATTGAATAGATTTCAATTGAAAGGTTCTGGAATTTAGCACCTCTTGTAAAGTATGTGATGATAAAATCGTCGAGTGAGTATGTGAAACTCATAAGAAGTCCCGAGAATATTCCCGGCATAAGCTCGTGAATTATCACCTTGTAGAATGCCTGCCACTGGTTACAACCGAGGTCAAGTGCCGCATCGTAGATGCTCCGATCCATACGGTTGATTCTAGGCATAACATTGAGCACCACAAACGGTACACAGAAACATATATGCGAAATAAGCACTGTTACAAATCCCATTTCAAAGTTAAACATAACGCCTAAAAATGTAAAGAGAAGCATAAGCGATACGCCCATTACGATATCAGGGCTGATAATCGGAATGTTGGATACATTCTGAATGACAAGACGTTTTTTACCCTTGAAGTTACTTATTCCGATTGCGGCGGCTGTACCGAGAATTGTTGCAAAAATTGAGGCAAGCACTGCAATTATAATTGTATTGCCGAGTGCGCTCATTATTCTGTCATCTTCAAAAAGTTCTTCGTACCACTTCAGCGAAAAACCTTTCCACACCGTTGATTTTCCCTCATTGAAAGAAAAGAAAATCAATACGAATATCGGTGCATACAGAAAAAGCATAACAAGTCCGATGTATATTTTGGAAACGATTCCATTCTTTGGTTTTGTATTTTTCATGCAATCGCCTCCTCATCACCGAACAGATTCATAATTATGAGGAACACAAATATCAGCACCATAAGTATAAGCGAAATAGCCGAACCTGTATTCTGGTCAGTCCAGAAAATCTTGTCGATTACGTCACCTATCATTATGTCATCGGTTCCGCCGAGATACTGTGATACGAGGAAGGTACTTGCACTCGGTACAAACACCATTGTTATTCCCGAAATTACTCCCGGAATACTCAACGGAAAAATTACCTTTCCGAAAACAGCCATATTATTTGAACCCAAATCCTGCGCTGCTTCGATAAGTCCACCGTCGATTTTGCTCATTACTGTATAGATAGGAAGAACCATAAAGGGAAGGTACTCATACACCATTCCGAGAATTACGGCTCCTGTATTACCAAGATATGTTCCGTGAATTCCGAGCATTGACAAAAGCATATCAATCGGACCGTCTTCCTGCAAAAGCGTTACCCATGCGTAAATTCTGAGAAGAAAATTCAGCCACATCGGAATCATAAGCAACATTATGACCGTGTTCTGAGTGGAGGCTTTCATTCTTGTTATAAGATATGCAAGCGGGTATGCAATAACAAGACATATTACGGTTGAAATGAGTGCTATCCACAGTGAATGGAAGAACACTTCTGTGTAGAAAAATGCCTTTGAAAACGGCTCAAGTGAAAAGTTGCCGTCTTTGTCTGTGAATGCCGTGAAACCAATCATAATTATCGGTATCATTGTAAAAACAAGCATCCAGATTATATAAGGTATAGAGGGTTTGCGGGATTTCATTCTCAACCCTCCTCAATTGACTCAATTACTTCAAATGAAGCCTTTGCAAAGTCAAATGCAAGCGGTACATAAGTTGCCACCTGCTCGTCAGTGTCACTGAGCATAAGCCATTTTCTCTCATCTGATTCGAGAATAATCTCGTTATGCTCACCCTTGTAGACTACAGATTCGATATAGAGATCCTTGAGATGTCCCACGCCATCTCCTGCAAGTGAAAGAGCCTCAGGGGGAAGTGTGATTTTTACCTTTGTTCCCTGCTCAAAGTATCTGTTTTCAACCTTTACGGTTTCATCTTCAAGTTCAAATTCAAAGTAATTTTCGTCCGCATTTGCATAAGAAACCTCAGCTTCTATAACGTTATTATAGAACGGCAGAAGCTTATTCATAATCTGAATATTGAACGGAATTACTCTCATTCCGATTTCACTGCCGATTTCAGCTGATTTTGTGGAATGAATGAGAATTTCACACTTTCCGCATCTTACGCTCATTTCATAGTGAACACCCTTGAATGTTGACTTTTCAACAACACCCGTGAGCTGTCCGTCTTCAGGCTTTGTAACTATGATATCCTCAGGACGGATTACAACATCGACAGGTGTGTTCTTACCGAATCCCTTGTCAACGCACTCAAGCTCCTTGCCGAGAATTCTGATTCGGCAGTCGTCAATCATTGTGCCGTTTAGAATGTTTGCTTCACCGATAAAGTCAGCTACAAAGGCATTCACAGGCTCGTTGTAGATATCCTCAGGTGTGCCTATCTGTTCAATCACACCGTTGTTCATTACAACCACACGGTCACTCATTGTAAGTGCCTCTTCCTGATCGTGAGTTACATATATGAAAGTTTTCTCAGTTTTCTGCTGAATTTCCTTTAGCTCAATCTGCATACATTTTCTGAGTTTGAGATCAAGTGCACCCAACGGCTCGTCAAGAAGAATTATATCAGGATCACACACAAGTGCTCTTGCAATTGCAACTCTCTGTTGCTGACCGCCTGAAAGCTTAGCTATACTGCGCTTTTCGTAGCCTTTTAGATCAACCGTTGCAAGCATCTTTTTAACCTTGCGCTTAATTTCATCTTTCGGCACTTTTTTGAGTTTGAGTCCGAAAGCCACATTATCGTAAACATTGAGATGCGGAAACAACGCATACTTCTGGAATACCGTATTTACATTACGTTTGTTCGGCGGGGTTCCGTTGATACGTTTGCCGTCAAAAACAACGTCACCGCTTTCAGGTTCAACAAAACCGCCTATTATTCTGAGCGTTGTAGTCTTTCCGCAACCACTCGGTCCGAGAATAGTAACAAATTCTTTTTCATGAATATCAAGATTGATATGGTTGAGAATTACCTCTCCGTCGAATCGGACAAAAATATCCTTCAGTGAAACGATTGTTTTCTTAGCTGTCTGCTCCATTTATGCACCCCTGTTCTGACTTATAACTAAAAGGGCGGATTGTGCAGGTCTGCAAGTATAGATGTATATTGCAGGCGAACACAGTCCGCCCCTACAAATTTTATCTTTGTAAAGACATAACTATGATCTTGACGTATTTCAGATACGCCCTATTAGACCGATTAAAATTATATTCTAATAAGTACAAAATGTCAATTGATTATATGTAAAAAAATAATAATATCCAATTTTTCACATTTTATTACCAAATATACAATTGTGTTTTTGTAGCAATAAAAAATACAACGTAAATTATGCACAAAAAATACAATGCTTTATTTGGCACAATAAATATATACTTTTATCCCATTATTTGATATAATAATAATGAAAATTTATGGAAAGGATGTTTTTTGATGAAAACTTTCAAAAAAATTGCAAGTCTCGTTGTTGCTGCAACAATGATTACTTCATCAACAGCACTCACAGTTTCTGTAAGTGCTGCTCAGACTGATGCTGTTTCAATCGATACAGGTATTCAGAGCGAAGTAAAAGACGGCGTTATGCTGCATGCGTTCAACTGGTCTTACAATTCAATCAAGGAAAACCTTCCGGCTATTGCTGCCGCAGGTTACACAACTGTTCAGACTTCTCCTGTTCAGCAGCCAAAGGATTACAGTACTTCCAACGACGTTACAGGTCAGTGGTGGAAACTCTATCAGCCTGTAAGTATGTCAATTGCTCAGAAATCCTGGCTCGGAACAAAAGATGAGCTTACAGCTCTTTGCGCAGAAGCTGACAAATACGGTATCAAGATTATCTGCGATATCGTTTCAAACCACTTCGGTAACCAAATTGAAACCGACCCTAACTCTTTAAGCTCACAGGTTGAAACTTATCAGCCTGACTTCTACGAGAACAGAAAAACTTATTTCCACTCATACACAGGTGATGCAAGCGACAGCTCAATCCAAGGCGTTGTTCAGGGTCACGTTTCAGCTTGTCCTGACCTCAACACAGGCGACGACAATGTTCAGAACGCTGTAGTTTCACTTCTCAAGGAATGTATCGACTGCGGTGTTGACGGTTTCCGTTTTGACGCTGCAAAGCATATCGAAACTCCAAACGACGGAACATACGGTTCAGATTACTGGCCGACAATCACAACTGCTGCCGAGGAATACTACACTGCTAAAACAGGCGGTAACCTCTACATCTATGGTGAAATCCTCAATACTTGCGGTACCGGCAGATCATACAGCTCTTACACAGACTACATTAACGTTACTGACAACAGAACAGGTGACGCTGTCCTCAATGCTGTAGTTAAAGGCAAAGCTTCAACTGCTGCAAGCTCAAAATACAAGTCAGGTGTAAGCGCTTCAAATGCTGTATTATGGGCTGAGTCTCACGATACATATGAAGGCACTTCAGGTTCAGCAGGCATTTCAAATACTGCTGACGTTTCAGATGAAAACATTATCAAAGCATGGGCACTCGTTGCTTCAAGAAAAGATTCAACTGCTCTCTACTTTGCACGTCCGGGTGCTGCTCTTATGGGCGAAGCAGGTACAGATACTACTTACAAGAGCACAGCTGTTTCTGAAATTAACAAGTTCCACAACCTCTTTGTAGGTCAGTCAGAAAAGCTCGGTTCTTCTGATGATGTTGCTTATGTTGCAAGAGGAACAAGCGGTATCGTGCTTTCAAACTGCACAGGTACAGATAAGGACGTAAGCATTTCAGGTACAGGTATTGCTGACGGCACATACACAGACACAATCACAGGCAACACATTCACAGTTTCAGGCGGTGTTCTCACAGGTTCAATCGGCTCAACAGGTGTTGCTGTAGTTTACAACGGTTCAGTTACTCCGAGAAACACTTGCTCAGTTGAAAGCGGTGATTTTGAAGGCGAAACAATGACTGTTGAACTCGGTCTTGACAATGCAACATCAGGTACATACTGCCTCGACGATTCAACTCCTGTTACTTACACAGGCAAAACAACAATCCGCATAGGTTCAGACTACAACTACGGTGATATCATCACCCTCACACTCACTGCTACAAACGGTGATAAAACAACTACTGCAACTTACAAGTACACTAAGAATGAAGCTGCTTCTTCAGGTGTTTATGTATTCTTCAATGCTGCTAAGAAATCAAGCTGGAAAGCTCCTTTCTCAGTTTACATCTATGACGAGGACTCTTCAACAGAAGAAACATATTCAAATACTTCATGGCCGGGTCAGATAATGCAGTATGATGAGGCTTCAGGCTACTACTACATTGAAGTTTCTGACAATTCTTGTCTTGCAAAAGATGCTGACGGCAACATAACAGAGTCAACATTCGACCTTGCTCACTCTGCAAACACTCGTGTAATCGTAAGCGAAAGCACAGGTATGCAGTATCCGGGCAAATCAGGTAAGTTACTCGGCGGTTCAACAAAAATTCTTTGTGCTACATCAGGCACATCATGGGGCGACATAGATCTCGTTCCATCAACAGGCTCAACTGTTGATGCTACTGACGTAACAAAGGGTACTTTTGAAACAACAGCTACTGTTCCTACAACAACTGAACCTACTTCAGCTCCTGTTGGCACAATGATTTACGGTGACGTTGACGGCAACGGTATTGTCAATGTATCTGACGCAACTCTTATTCAGAAGTACTGCATCGACCTTGAAACTATCAGCGATTCACTTCTCGTTTTAGGTGATGTTAATCAGGACGACAGAATCAGCGTTCAGGATGCAACTTGCATTCAGAAGTACCTTAACAAAACGAATTGCACTTGCGTAACAGGTCAGGTATACAATGAAGAAGTACCGACAACAACTGTTGAACCTACAACAGAACCGACAACTGCTAAACCTACAACAGAGCCAACTACAATTCCTGAGCCTGAAACATACACATTCTACTTCAAGACTACTCTCGGCTGGATGACTTCTGACGGCGTTTCACTCTTCGTTTATGATGTCGCAACAGGCGAAAGCTACCAGCTTGAGCAGGATTTTGACGCTTATCCTAACGTATACACAACAGAAGTTCCTGAAACAATGACTTCATGCGTTGTTTACCGTTATCTTGATGTTGTTGATGAAACTCCTGTAGGTGGCGAAACAGGCAACGTTTACAATGCGTGGGCCGGCCAAGTTTCTTCAACAAAGAACTGTATGACTCTCAGCAATGACGAGTCAGTTTCAGTCGGTGCTTATGTCGCTGAAACAAAACCTGAATTTGAGCTTTCAAGAGTTTACTTCGACAACTCTGTTGCAGGCTGGTCAAATGTTTATATCTATGGTTGGGCTGAAAGCGGTCTCGGCAACGCTGCTGCTGCTATGACTAATATTTCAGGCACAGACATCTGGTACTATGACTTTGCAACTCCGCTTTCACCGGGTTCAAGCTGTTTCCTCTTCAAGAACACAGCAAGTTCCTGGATGACTCAGACTGATAATATGACTGTTCAGAATGATAAAAACTGCTTCAAGGCTAATGCAGGAAACAAGTCTGGCGGTACATGGTACTACTACTCAGAATAATTTAAGCTTCGTGCAGACAGGTTTCGGATAACTCAAATTCCGTTATCCGACTGTTACTTAGTTTAAAATAACAATGGCTAATCTCACATCAACGTTGAGATTAGCCATTTTGTTTTTATTTAACAGTAAATTGCTCGGTAATCTTAGGATATAATAGGTTAATTAAAACCAAAGTAACACCGCTTTTTTCAGTCACATTGATTCAAGTGTTATTGTGTATTCCCCGTATTTTAACTCAAGCGTGTCGCCCTTTGGTGTATATTCAAAACCGTAATTTTGGGAAATTTCAGGAACAAATATCACAAACATTGTCTCATCAACTATATATTTTCCTTTGATTTCAGATTCAACTTCTCCGTTTTTCATAGAAAACATTGCAGTTTCCTCATCAAAACTCAACTTTACCTCTGCCCCGCCTTTCAGTGTTGCTTTCCAGTCTGATAATGTAAGTTCACTGCTATAGCCCGTTGTGTCAGCCATACAGGAGGTGAACATCAGGCATATTATAATCGGAAAAACCGCAATCAGCTTTTTCACACTATCCCTCCGAATAATAGAAACAGAACTTTTCAGCCATAATAATAACTGCTGTCGCTATAAATAATATTCAAAGATACAATTGTTTAGTACTGATTTACAGTTTTGTTATAATTCTTGAAAAGCATTATAACTTCTGCTATATTATAGGTAAATTATGAAACGGAGTGAATATCTTGCAACGTGAAATCAAGAATAAGTGTATGGTTTTTGAAGATAACGGGGAAGTTATGAATGCAGGCTGGGCACGAACACCTGTTTTTGAATACAATTGTGAGCAAAGCAAAACAAGCGGAAAACATAGCGAGCGTGACTGCTATTTTATAAACAACAACGAAGTTTCGCTTTACCTTTCCGTCGAGAATTTAGGGCTTGAATTTTCAATCAAAATCGCAGTTGCCGATCTAAAAAAAGGCGGTGTAATCAGTGATTGCATCATAAAAAAGTTTATGTTCTTCAAGAACGAGCTGCCCGAGGCAGACAACAAGGGTGAGCTTCTCTACACCGACAAACGTATTCAGCTTCAGCTTACAAACACAACAGACGGAAGATTTTTAAAATGTGATTTCATTGATTTCGGAGGACTCAAAAATCTTTATTTCAATATTAATCTGAAAAAAATCAACGGTGAAAGCCTTAACGAACTTGCACCGTTTGAACGTGACAGAAGGTATTTTTACTTAAAAAGATTTGTGCCAAAATTTACGGCAAGCGGTATTATTCGTGTAGGCGGTCTTGAATATTCTTTAGACGAAATAAACTCAAGAGCATATTTTGACTGGACACGTTTTTCAAAGCCGAGAAAACACAATTATCAGCGACTCAGCTCAGACTGTGTGATTGACGGAAAAAGATTTTCACTCTGTCTTGCAAGCAGGGTAGGTGACAACCGATTCGGCAACGAAAACTGCTTTTTTACAGACGGAAAACTTGAAAAGCTTTCGCAGATTAACGTCAAGGGCACTAACGGCAGACTCGATAGACCTTGGTACTTTACTGCAGGAATTTCCGCTGTTGACATAACTTTCAGACCTTTCACCGTGAAAGGGGAACCGATGGCAGCTGTTATGGATAAGACAACAGTAATTTTCGGCAGACTTTACGGCAATATCAAGAGAGTTGATTACGATAATCCGATTACACTTGATAATGCTCAGGCACATATGGTATTTACGGAATTTTAATATAAAAGCTCATTCGACCGTGAATGAGCTTTTTATTTATATGAATTTTCCAGTAAATCTTCAATGTTAAGACTCTGAATATGCTTTTTATCGCCTTTGAGTGCAATTGATATGTTTGGACTTTTGAAAATCTTCTTTGCAGAATCCATAACCTTTTCTTTGGTAAGAGCTTCATATCTGCCGAATTTTTCCTTGCCATAATCGGCTGTGCTGTCACCTAAAATGTGATTTTCATACGCAAGACTCCAATTCAGGTCACACACATCGTCCTGCAAAACTTCCCACTGAGTCATAAGTTTTTGCAGATTATTTTCAAAGTTAAAATCTCCGATTTTAAGTCGGTTAAACACATTGAAAATCAGTCGGATTGACTCCGTGATATTCTTCTTTGATATCTCATATTCGAGTTTGAGTGAGCTTATGTTTTTATACTGCTCAAAAACCGAATCATACGAGTACACAAGAGGATTATTCTCCGATAATTCCTGAAAAATCAAAGCATTTTCATCAACAAACAAAGTTGTGTACAGCATATCCCTCACATCAAACGGACAATCAGCGTTGTTGATATCAATACTTATGCGCACACGATGATACGATGCATTTTTGCAAATCACCACAGGTTTTCTGTTCTGAAACTCAGCAGGTACGGGCACAACATTTTCCCTGCCTGATTTTTCATCGGATATCTTCATTGACACTACGGCATCTTCAATCATTTTCATTTGTGCATCATCAATATTGCCTGTTGCATACACAATCACATTATCCGACGTAATAATCGTGTTTTTGTAGTCATTTATCTTTTTCTGCGATATTGAATCTATCGTTCGGCAAGTTCCGAGAATTGTATTTGCAAGCGTTGTACCTTTCCAGACTTCGCAATCTGCAAAATATGAAAGAGACTGCTTTTCGGTGCTTTCACGGGTTTCTGCCTTTACCCTATTTTTCTCGGTTTTGAAATCCACTTTGTCTATTGTTATATCATCAAAAAGGTGTGTGAGTATCTCTGTTGCAAGTTTTATACCCATAGGCAAGCCTGTGATTGTAAAATAGAGGAATTCC
>JBGUUJ010000050.1:0-6935 GCA_045133455.1 Ruminococcus sp. | reverse complement strand
TGGAGCTGAAGATGGGACTTGAACCCACGACCTACTGATTACGAAGAATTTAACAAAATCTTTGTTTGCTTAGTGTTTATGCGGTTTCTGAATAAGTTTTGACTAATACTTGACTAATGATATTTCTAAAAATAACATATGACAATTTCACTATGCCTTAGCTTTAGTTTTTTCTTTGCTAATTTTTGAAAGATATTTATCAAAATCAATGACTTTGTTTGACTTTGAAATACTGTTATTTTTAACAAGATGAGTGTAGATATTTAACGTGGTTTCGGGTTTGGTATGTCCGAGTTGTTCCTGAACATACAGAATATCTTTACCGCAATGAAAGAGGTTAGTAGCGTGAGTGTGTCTGAGATAGTGGGCAGAAAATCTTTCAATAACAAAGGGAACACCTTTTGGGTCAAACTTACTTTTATAACTTTTTTCGTATTTTGAAAAATCTCCGTACTTGATATTCAAATCAAGCAGATAACTATTCCACACGGTTTTCCATGAGGTCGCAGTATAAAATCTGCTTTTAGCTGAAAGGTTTACATAATCGTCAGGCTTATGTTCCGGTTGTGATTTCAGAAACTCAACAAGTATCTTAGGTATATGTACATGTCTTATACCAGCTTCGGTTTTTGCGCCTTGCTCAACCACGGGAGGGCTTTGCTTATACATCAACTTCTGATGGACGAATATTTCGGAATTTTTTAAATCTATATCTCGCCACTGTAACGCAAGACATTCTCCGAGGCGGAGCCCTGCAAGCATCATAATCATTGCAGGTAGCTGAGCACGGTGTGGAGTGTTAATAATCCATTGTTGCTCTTGTTCAGTTAAAGCTCTGCGGTCGTTTTTAGGAGAGTTGTTAGGTATATTAACATAATTGAGAGGGTTATAATCAACAATTCTGTTTTCTACAGCAAAGTCAAAGACTTGTCTTGCTACCATTCTATAACTTCTCAAAGTCTGCTTTGCGGTCGGTTTGCCTGTCTTTGGGTTTTTAATTGCATACTCATTGATTATCGCTTGAAAATCAGCTTTTACAAGCTTTCCGATTTTAATTGATTTAAGACAGTCAAAGGGTTTAAGTGCTGTTAAGTAATCTTTGAATTGCTGTTCACGAAGTAAAGGCTTTTTATAAGCCGCCCAGCGTTTTTGCAATTCCTCAAACGTGATGTCGGCATTGAGCAAATCCATACCCTTACTGAGCTTGTATTTTAATTCTTCGGCTTTCTTTTTAACTTCCTTTTGGGTTTTGCCGTAAACAGCCTTGTATTTTGACCTTCCATCTGCATCCTTACCGAGATAGACGTTCATCTGATATCTTCCATCGGCTCGTTTTTTTAGTTTTGCCATAATAATGCCCCTTTCGATTTTGTAAAAGGGTGCAAAAATCCCTTGTAAATTAATTGTTGAAAAATTTACAAGGGTATGGTACAATATTATTGCTTTTGTAGTACCGTTGCACCCTGTGTGTAATGGTTTCCGTCTTATCCTGTTGGCGCAGGGTAGGGCGGATTTTTTATTTATATATCCATTGTCCGTCTTATTGGACTTTGCTCTTATTTTTGCAATTTCGCACTTGATTTTTAGAACAAATGTTCTATAATTAAAGTATCAAATCAAAGGAGAGATTTAAAATGTACGATATGATTATAAAAATGCTCTCAAAAATCAAGAGCGAGAAAAAACTAAAAAAAATATATGATTACATATGTTTTGTTTATCTTAAATGTGATGATTAAATTTGGGCGGCGGTTAAGCCGCCCTCTTTTTATGTAATCAATTTTTTAACAAGCTCGATAATTTGATTACGTTCTGATTCGGATAAATTGACAAAATTTGAAATAATCTTTTTTTCGGTATCATTCAAATTAAATTCATTTGCTAAATCATCAATTAATATTTGTGGTGCTTCAATAAACATATCTCCGTTTCCTTCGGAGAGCCATAAAGGACTGACATTAAACGTCTTACATATTAAGTTGAGCATTAGTTCTTTTAATTCAACTCGTTCAAGCTCAATATTAACTATAACGTCTTTACTGACTCCTAACTTTTCTCCAAATTTTGTTTGAGATAAATTTAATACTTTTCTTAATTCTCTTACCCTTTCATTCGCAGTCATTAAATCACCTCCTTGTTTTATATTAATATTATATCAATAATAAAGTTGTTTGTCAACACAAAATAAAATAATATTTTTTAAAAATATTGTTGACAAACAAATAAATATAGTATATAATGTTGGTAGCGAACAAAGAAAGGAGAAATTATATGTTGTCAACAAACATTAAAGAAACAACAGAACAGCTTATTAACTTACTCAAGCAGTTACCGAAAGATAAGCAGGAGTTCGTTAATGGATATGTTCAGGGAATGGTAGTCGGCAAGCAGATAGCCGAACAGCAGAAGTCAGCCTAACAGTGGCAAAACAGAAAGGCAGGTGAGATTATGCCAAGAGAAAGACCGAATACTAACTGGGAAGATGTGCCTGTTGTATTTGATGTACCTTACGCCGCTCGATTGTTTGGCTTTACCGCTGACATTATGAGCCGCAAATGTGCGAAAGGTGAATTCCCAGCTCACAAGATTTTCGGAAAATGGCGAATCAATAAAGATGAAGCTATTGAATATTTTTTAAAACAAGGAGTGAAACAATGAAACATATCCGCAAGGCCGAGCAGAAATGCTCAGAAACAAGGCTGTATCGCTATACCGTAGGATTTTCAATACTTTTTATTAGCGTATTGAAAGATATGGCTAAGAACGTTTTAAGACACATAACAGAACTGTTAATCGTATTTGCAATTGTTGGTATGTTTGCCGCAGGACAAGCCTTTGAAAACAATGCAATCAACTATACGGTATGTATCTTGTTTATGCTGATACTCGCCGTGTTGATTGTGACGTTGATAAAAATTAAAGTGATTGAGAGCAGAGGTGATAAGAAGTGAGTTGTAAGACCTGCAGGTTTTACGGACGATGTCCGTCACGAAGCCGTGAGGTCGTGTGTAACTGTTACAAACCGAAAAAGAAAAAAGACCGCTGAGAACTGCCATTCTCAAACGGTCTAAAAAAATACTTATATTTAAATTGTAGACAAATTTAAAGGATTTGTCAAGGAGAAGATATGAAATACTTAAAATACCGCCGAAAGTGCAAGCGAGTAGGCATTAAACCTTTTGATTTCTTTACATACTACGTTGAAAGGTTGGTGGATTTCGATGTATCTATGTTCTAACTGTGGCACTCATTTTGAAGAACCTAAGGAAACAATCGAGGTGCATCACGAAGTACCACCGCCCAATATTGAAGTTTTCTACGATTGTCCTAAATGTGGTAGTGGCAATTATGACGAAATAGTTGAGTGTCTGTATTGCAACGAGGATATCAAAGAAGAATTAAAGTCGCTGTATGTTAAATTCGCAAATGGTGACGTTGTTTGCAACGATTGTCTGCACGATTACTGTGTAGATAAGTTTTCGTGAGGTGCATATGGCTGAAGATTTCAAAAACGGAGTGCAGTGGTTTACAAAAGGAATCGCAGAAATTCCCGTTTACTTTCCCGAGGACAAAATCAAGTGCCAGAACTGTCAGTTCTGCCGAGCAGAATCAGACCTGAAACGCTTTTGGTGCAGGCTTACGGGGCAGATGATTTACAATCCGTTTTGTGCGGAGCTTCCCGAAAATTGTCCTATCGGGTTTACGGGAGAGATTGTAGGAACAAAAAAGTAAAGGAGGATTACATATGGGAATGCCTGTATTGATTTACGGCAAGTCCGGAAGCGGAAAGAGCCGAAGTCTTAAAAATTTCGGTGAAGATGAAATTTTCCTTGTAAATGTAGAACGCAAGTTTTTGCCTTTCAGGAAAAAATTCAAGTACGTCTTGAAGAGTGATAACGTTAATTTAATCGAAGATAAACTTTCGAAAATGCCGACAAAAACGGCTGTTATTGATGACGCAGGTTATATTCTGACAAACCGCTATATGCGTGAAAAAGGACAAGTTAAAAACGCCTATGAAACATACGACAACATAGGCAACGATTTCTGGGGATTGTTTGAATTTATTAAAACAAGCTTGCCCGACGACATAATTGTTTACGTTATTATGCACGAAGAAACAGACGATTTCAACAACACAAAACTTAAAATGATGGGTAAGCTCCTTGAACAGAAAGTTTGTGTTGAAGGTATGGTGACGATTTCCCTGCGTTGCATAACAGATGATACGGGACATCATTTTATCACTAATTCAAACGGTAACGACATTTCAAAATCACCCGAAGAAATGTTTGAAACGTTATACATTGACAACGATTTAAAAGCCGTCGATACGGCTATAAGAGAATACTACGAAATGTAAGGAGAAATTTATGAGACCATTTACAAATTACAATAACGTGCAGTCATACGCAGAAAGTATGAAACTTCCTGTGGGAGCGTACAAAGTAAAAATCATCAGAGCAGAGGAACAGGGAAACGCACTTTGTATCCTTTTTGATATTGCCGAAGGTGAATATAAGGATTTTTATCACAAGAAGTTTTCAAACGATAAAAAAGCTTATCCGAGCGAGGCAAAATTTAAAGGCGTGTTCAGACTTTGGTATCCGAGCGGTGATGAGCGTGACGAAAATAACGAACGCAAGATGAAAACTGCACTTGAAAAAATCTGCGAAAGCAACAGCCACCTGCACATAGACTTTACAAAGGAGTGGGACGGCGCCCTGCTGAAAGACAGCTATGTAGGTATGATTTTTAGAGAGCAGGAGTACAACTATAAAGGAAATCACGGCTTTTCGGCTCAACCGTATTCTTTAATCACTCTTGCAGACTTAAAAGAAGGAAACTTCACAACTCCCGAGCCGAAATATCTTAATAATTCATCTGCACAGCAGTCACAGCAAGCAAACTTTAACGATATGCCTGTTAATGAAGAAGATGACCTTCCGTTTTAATTTTTTCGGAAATTGCATAAAATTATGCAATTTTTCTCGAAAAAAACTTGTATATGAAGGGAGGTTTATCGAATGGGAAAACTTCGACCGTATCAGGAAGAGCTTGTTAAAGAAGTATACAGCTCTTGGAATGACGGTTTTAAAGCTCCTTGTATAGTCTTACCTTGCGGAGGCGGAAAATCCGTAATTATTGCGGAAATTGCGAAGCAGTTTACCGAACAAAATAAAAAAGTTTTGTTTTTAGTCCACAGAAAAGAGCTTTGCGAACAGATTGCAAACACATTTATAAATTGGTGCGTTAATATGTCATATTGTCAAATCGGTATGGTGCAGACAATATGCAAACGGCTTTACAAAACTCCTTGCCCTGATTTAATAATTACGGACGAGAATCACCACAGCAAGGCGGCTTCGTATCGAAAGATATACGAGCGTTTTCCGGACGTTCCGAGAGTGGGCGTAACAGCAACTCCCGTCAGGCTTGATGGTTCAGGATTAAAAGATGTCAACGACAAGCTCATAATCGGAGTTAGTGCAAAGTGGCTAATTGAAAATAACTGCCTCGCTCCCTATGATTATTACGCTCCGCCACTTAAAATCGAAAAGCCGAAATTCAGAACACGAAACGGCGAATACGTCACAAAGGATATTCTCGAATTTTATGATACTCCAAAAATTTACGGTGATATCGTAAGTCATTATAAGAAATTTGCAAACGGCAAGCAGGCAATAGCGTACTGTGCCGCAATAATTCAGTCAGAAAAATTGTGCGATGAATTTCAAGATAATGGGATTTCAGCCGCACATATAGACGCTAAAACTCCAAAGGACAAACGTTCTGAAATAATTGAAAATTTCCGAAAAGGAAATATAAAGGTTCTTTCAAACGTTGACTTAATAAGCGAAGGCTTCGACGTTCCGGACTGCGAGGTGTCAATACTTGCAAGACCTACAAAGTCGCTTACGCTTTACATTCAGCAATCTATGCGGTGTATGAGATACAAGCCTGAAAAACGTGCGATAATAATAGAGCACACGGACAACTGGGAGCGGTTCGGCTTGCCTGACGATGACAGAGAATGGACGCTTGAAGGCAGAAAAAAGCGTGAAATAAGCGGTGAAGCTCCCGTGAAAACCTGTCTGAATTGCTTTGCGGTAATTCCTGCATCGACAAGAATTTGCCCTCACTGTGATTACGTATTTGAGAAGAAAGCACGTGAGGAAGTAAAGGCAGATTTAATAAAAGTCACTCCCGAGATGATTTTAAAAAGAAAGGTCAGCCGATACTTAACACCTGCCGATTGTCAGAATATGAGTGAGTTACAGGAATACGCAAGGCAGAAAGGTTATAAACCCGGATGGGCATATTATCAAGCAAAATCAAAGGGAATGTTAAATGGCACAAAAACAAGAAACAGCACTACAAAACGCTATCCGTGTAAAGCTGTCAGAAGTTGGAATTGTTATTAGAAACAATGTCGGAAAATTCTTTACAGCATACGGTACTCCTATCGCCGTAGGAGTGCCGGGGCTGTCCGATTTAACGCTTTTTGCTGACGGAGGAAAAACTATATTTATTGAAATAAAAACGCCCACAGGACGGCAGAGCGGGCAACAGAAACGTTTTCAGTCGGCTGTTGAAAAATTAGGTTACGAATACATAATTTTGCGAAGCGAAAAGGAGGCTGAAAATTTATGCTCAAGGCTTCGGAAATTGAAAAATTAATAAAACAGCATAAACCTTTGCCGCCCAAATCGGATTATTTCGAAAAATTTTATTACTTTGCGCTTGATGTCTGCGTTGAACGTTTCAGGCAAAATAAGCTGAGCAAAGAGGATTTGAAGGAATATCAGTTAGGCTACAGAGAAATTGAAAAAGCGTTAGGACACGCAGAGCTTTGCATTGACGGCTGTGAAAAATGCAGACAGATTGCACGTCTGATAGACGGGAGAGAAGATTATGGATGAAGAAAAAGATAT
>JBGUUJ010000049.1:0-4468 GCA_045133455.1 Ruminococcus sp. | reverse complement strand
TTACAACTCTTTCAGGCTCTGTGATTCTCTCAAGAATACCAGCTTCCTGATATTTTGGGTTCTGTTCAAATACAGGTTCAAGAGAAGTAAGAACTTCTGTAGCTGCCTGAATAAATTCAGGTTCATTTGAATTTTTAGCTTTCAATAATTCAAGCTGTTCGCTTACATATGACATAGTAAGTCCTCCTTAAAAATATTAACTAAACAATAAACAGAAACAAGCTTTTACAAAAATTTACATTTATTCTTATTTCTGACTTATATATAATACTATACTTTTTTGAATTTTGCAATACGATTTACAATATTCTTGCAAAAAAAATGAGTTTTTTTTAAATTTTACAACTTTTATTGAGTTTTCTGCAATTTTATTTATTAAAATCTCAGATATTATGCAGTTTGAAACTTCAAATTTTATCTTCTCATATTATAAATTCACGGTTATTAACATTCAAATGATATTTTGTATAATTCAAATTCTTGTTATTAACAAGTATGTTAACATATATTTTAGTTGCAAATGCACATATTAACATGTTATAATAATGTTGATAATACTATTTGTAATATTAAAGGGTGATTTTATGGACTATTGTAAACGACTTAAGCAATTAAGAATTGAAAACGGATTTACACAACAGCAGATTGCTTATATACTCCATACACGACAAGAACAGTATAGTAAATATGAGAGCGGAAAACGTGAACTACCCATAAAGCATCTTATTGCTTTATGTTGTCTGTATCGTGTGTCAAGCGATTATGTACTTGGAATTGAGAAATTTATAAAATAACATTCTTTCCCTGTCTTAACTACTAAATTTGTGTCTGAGCGTGTCTAAGCAATTTATCGTAATTTAAAAAGCAGACAACAAATCCGTTGCCTGCTTCGCTTTATTTCGTATTTTTCTATTTTATAATAAATTATATATCATTTCTTGCAATATCCTCATAACTCTCACGCTTAATAATTACTCGTGATTTGCCGTTATTTACCATAACCATTGCAGGTCGAGGAATTCTATTATAATTTGAAGCCATAGAATAGTTGTATGCACCGGTAGATAAAACAGCAAGTGTATCCCCTACCTCAATATTTGCAACCTTTGTATGTTCCTGAACAAGATCACCGCTTTCACAGCACTTACCCGCTACCGTAACTGTTTCATCGGCTTCCTTATCAGCTTTGCTTGCGTTCACAACAGTATAAGCTGACTGATAAAGCGCATAACGGATATTATCTGTCATACCTCCGTCAACCGAAACATAAGTTCTCACATCAGGAATAACTTTCTTACCGCCAACTGTATAAAGTGTGATTCCTGCTTCACCTACTACGGAACGACCCGGCTCAATAAAAATAAATGGTACAGGTAATTCGTATTCCTCTGATTTAGCTTTTACAGCGACCGATACCTTTTCCATGTAATTTTCATATGGCACAGGCTCGTCCTTGTCAGTGTACATAATGCCAAATCCACCGCCAAGGTTAAGTTCAGAAATAACAACCCCGAGTTCATTTTTGATTTTACCGATAAATTCCATCATAATTTCTGCTGCCGCAACAAATGGGTCAATATCAAAAATCTGCGAACCAATGTGGCAATGGAGTTCTTTTAAGCAAACATTTTCAAGTTTAATCGCTTCTTTTACTGCTTCAAAAGCTTCTCCTGTTTCAAGAGCAAAACCAAATTTAGAATCAATCTGACCTGTTCTAATGAAGTCATGTGTATGTGCATCAACACCAGGCTTGATTCTGAAAGAGATATTTGCGGTTATGCCCATTTCACCGGCAATTTTATTAAGAAGCTCAAGTTCATAAAGATTATCAACTACAAACTTCCCTACCTTTGATTCAAGCGCAAACTTTATTTCATCAGAAGTTTTGTTGTTGCCGTGAAAGTGTACCTTTTCCATCGGGAAACCAGCCTGCAATGCTGTATAAATCTCACCGCCCGATACAACATCAAGACCAATGTTTTCTTCCTTAGCAATTCTGCAAAGTTCCTTACATGAAAGAGCTTTGCTTGCATAAAGAGGCATTCCGTTACCATTATAAAATTTCTTGAATGAATTCACATATGAACGACAAGTATCTCTGATTACATTTTCATCAAGCACATATAACGGTGTACCGTACTCCTTTGCAAGTTCAACAGTATCACATCCGCCAATTGTAAGATGACCTTTTTCGTTTACATTAAGACAATCATTTACAAACATCCCTCATACCTCCGAGTTATTTAAACTAATTACTGATTCTTCAATCAGTTTTCTGATATCGTCATTTCCGAATCCTGTCTGAGCTGAGAAAGGAATTAATGGAATATGTTCTATAGTACTGAAAATATCTTTGTAGTATTCTATCTGCTTTTCAAACTGAGTTTTTTTCAGTTTGTCACTTTTTGTAAGAACAGCTGCAAAATTAAAACCGCCTCTGTAAAGAAAATCTATCATATGCAAGTCATCATCTGTCGGCGGGTGACGTAAATCGAGAATCTGAATAACAAGAGCTCTTTTTCTGTCTTGATTGAAGTATCCCTCAACAAGCTTTGCCCAGCGCTCTTTTTCACTTTTTGAGACTTTAGCATATCCGTAACCAGGCAAATCCACCATTCTGAATTCTTTCAGTCTGTAAAAATTGATAGTGGCAGTTTTACCTGGCTGAGCACTTACCCTTGCAAGAGCTTTTCTTTGTACAAGTTTATTTATGAGTGAAGATTTTCCGACATTTGAATGTCCTGAAAATACAATTTCAGGCATATCAGACTTCGGAAGCTGGTCTACTCTGCCTGCGGCAAACTCAAAACTTACTTCATTAAAATTCATACTCATTTCCCCTATTGTCTGATTGTAACAGCCTTACTGTTATTCTGAGCAGGAATTGTAATATTGTTCCATTCCTTTTCAGAAACACTTACTGTATCATTAACTGCAAGTGCAATAACATCTTTAATATTCTCTACAGGAATAAAGCGAACTTTTCCCCTGACTGCCTTATCCACGTCCTGTAGATCAGGTTCATTTTCCTTAGGGATAATAACAGTTGATACACCATGCTTGTATGCTGCCATACTCTTCTCTTTGAGACCTCCTATAGGAAGAACTCTGCCTCTTAGTGTAATCTCACCTGTCATTGCTATATCGTGTCTGACGGGTTTTAAAGACAAAGCAGAATATATTGCAGTAGCCATTGTTATACCTGCCGAAGGTCCGTCCTTTGGAACAGCTCCTTCTGGTGCATGGATATGTATATCTTTATTTTTATAAAAATCTGAGTCAATATTCAGAACATCAGCGTGACTTCTTATGCAGGTTATTGCGGTCTTCGCAGATTCCTGCATCACATTACCGAGTGAACCCGTGAGTTCAATTTTGCCTGTACCTTTCATAACTGCAACTTCGATAGGAAGAAGTTCTCCTCCTACAGATGTCCACGCAAGACCGTTTACAACACCGATTTCATCCTTTTTTGAGTATTTATCAGAGACATATTTTTTATGTCCTAAAAATTCCTCAATTGATTTTTCATCAATCTTAAATGAAGAATTTTCCTCCTCGAGTTTTTTAACCGCACATTTTCTGAGAATAGAAGCAATAGTTCTTTCCAGCGTACGAACACCAGACTCTCTTGTATAGAAGTCAATCAAAGCGTATATAGCTTTCTGAGTGAATTTTACTTCTTTAGAATTGAAACCGCATAAATCAAGTTGTTTCGGAATAAGATGTTTTTTAGCAATATTAAACTTTTCTTCTCTTGTATAGCTGTTAAGTTCAATTAGTTCCATTCTGTCACGCAGAGGTGCCGGAATGGAAGAAACATCATTTGCAGTTGTAATGAACATTACATTTGATAAATCAAAGGGAATATCAATATAGTGGTCAACAAACTTATTATTTTGCTCGCTGTCGAGAACCTCAAGCAACGCTGATGTAGGATCTCCCTTATAATCACTTGCAAGCTTGTCTATCTCATCAAGAATCAAAACAGGATTATTTGTTCCTGCATTCTGAATCGCTGACATTATTCTGCCAGGAATTGAACCGATATAAGTTCTCCTGTGACCTCTGATTTCTGCTTCATCTTTGACACCACCAAGCGCAATTCTTTCGCTTTCTCTTCCGATAGCTTTTGCGATAGATTGAGCAATTGAAGTTTTACCTACACCCGGAGGTCCTGCAAAACATATAATCTGTCCTTTTTGCTTTTCGCTTAATTTTCTAACTGCAAGTTGCTCAATAATGCGATCTTTAATTTTCTCAAGACCGAAGTGACTTTTATCAAGCTCTTTTCGGATTTTAGAAATTACTATTTTATCTTTAGAGGCTGTATTCCACGGAAGTGAAGTAACTGTATCAAGGTAAGTTCTTATTACAGATGCTTCCTGACTGCCATAAGGCATTTTTATAAGTTTCTGGCATTCTTTGAAAAGAACTTCCTCTGATTTTTTATCAAGGTGTAGCGCTT
>JBGUUJ010000048.1:0-2255 GCA_045133455.1 Ruminococcus sp. | reverse complement strand
TCATTAGCAAAATTATAATCAATTGATATTCCTTCGGCTGCCGAAACGTTTATTACTCCCATAGGCAACATTGATACAAAAATCATCAAAGCAAGGAATATGGACATAAAACGTATTCTGCTTCTTGAATTGGTCATAAAGAACACCCTTTCTGTATTTATGTACAAAAATATTCTGTACAATTTAAATATATTATAATATTTGTATCATTTTTTTAGATATGCAAAAATAGCGTAAAATTTGGTTGATTTTTGCCACAAAAAAAAACGTCCCAAAACGGTATGATAACCGTTTTGGGACAGTGCTGACTTTTCAGGCAATATCACACGATGCAATTTACGGGATTGCCTTAATATTAAATTATTGTGCCTGTGTTTCAACAGGTTCTGCGCCCTTACTTACGATAATTGTAACATTTGTACCGTATTCAAGAGTGTCACCTGTTTCGTGGTTCTTGTAACCGATTACTACATCTTCTGCTACCGTGTCACTGTACTGATACTCAGCAGTCGCAAGAAGTCCCTTTGATGCTAAATCAGATGCTGCCTTGTCAATGTCAAGTCCTTCAATCTTAGGAAGTTCTCTCATCTGAGTACCTTTACTTACTGTAACACTGATTAAAATACCGTCTTCCTGCAATACTTTTGAACCAGCAGGCGGATTCTGAGCCATAATTACACCTTCGGCATACTCGTCGCTGTAATCATCAGTGTAATTTTTATAGACTGTTATTGAAGGGTCACCTTCTGCAAGCTGTGCAACCTCTTCATAGGTTTTACCTACATAGTTTGGAATTGTAGCTCCTGTCCATTCAGTACTCTGTGTTGAGGCTACTGTCTCGGAGGCATCTCCGCCAAACACACCCTGAAGCGGATTCTGCATAAGCCAAAATACACCGACAATTCCGAGTATCACAACTGTGATTGCGGCAGCTATTATCGCAATTGATGTTCCTGACATTCCGTTGCGTGTCTTTCTGCTTCTTTCAGCATTTGAAAGATTCATACTTGCAGTTCTGGAGATTTCCTCCTGAATAGCTTTTGCCGTATGAGCTACTGAAAGCTGTGAACGGAGTTCGTCAAAATCAGTAATTCTGTTTTCACGTTCAACTTGCAGACCATTTGCAAGAGCTGATACAACGTGAGGCGGAAGTTTCTTCACTGTTGTTGTGCTCATAAGAAGTCTGCTGTCCTTGCGACGCTCAGGCGCACTCTTAGGAAGATGCCCTGTGAGTGCAAAGAAAAGTGTTGAACAGAAACCGTAGATATCTGTTATATCATCAAGCGGGAAATTGTTATCATACTGCTCAGGTGCTGCTGCTCCTGAAAAAAGCTGAGATTTGAGTGCTGTTCCACGCTTGCGCTCATTTTCTGTTGCAAAGCCTGAAATCTTGATTTTGCCTGAAGCCGTGATATACATATTCTTCGGTGCAATAGCATAGTGACCTATTCCACGCTTGTGAAGTGCTTCAAGTGCTGAAATTACAGGCATAAAGAGAGGTCTTGCGATATCCCATTCAAGACTTCCGTTGCTTCTTTCAACGTATTCTTCAAACGGAATAAGGTCTTCATTCTCTTCAACTACATAAACCGTATTGTTTTCTTCAAAGATATTGTGCACTTTCAAAAGCGCTGACAAATCTCTGAGCTCTGAAAGAACACGATAATAATTTATGAATTCGTCCTTAAACTTGCTGTATGCAAGACGATTTTCATAGTTGACTTTAATTTCCTTTGAACCTTCTTCTCTTGTAAAAAGTCCCATAGGAAGAAACTCACATACAATCACTACATCGCCTGTTTGTCTGTCAAAGCTGATGTAACGTGTGCTTTCACCGTTTGTATCTATACCCGAACCTACTATATATCTGTTTGACAGCACTGTTCCGTAAGGAAGAAACGGTGCATGCTGTTTTTCAGAATTGTCAAATCCACAGGAAGGGCAAACTCTGTTGTTGCCTATTTCCTGCATACAACCCATACACAATGACATACTTTCTTTCAACTCCAAATTTTATATATTCATTACTTAATCTCTTATTTTTTGACTAAAAAGAATTATAACACAGAATTATTATTCTTTTCAAGATTTATGCGTGTCATTATAGTTACAGTTTTGTTATAGAAAAATCCGTATTACACGCAGGTCATCTTAATAAAATTTATTGGTGGAGATAACGGGGCTCGAACCCGTGACCTTTTGACTGCCAGTCAAACACTCTCCCAGCTGAGCTATACCCCCATATAGAGTTATGT
>JBGUUJ010000047.1:0-6197 GCA_045133455.1 Ruminococcus sp. | reverse complement strand
CAAAACTGTAGATGCAATGGATTTTGATGATATGCTCAGCAATACAGTTCTCTTGTTTGAAAAATGCCCTGAAATTCTGGAGTATTATCAGAATCAGTTTAGATACATAATGGTCGATGAGTATCAGGATACAAACAAGGTTCAGTATAAATTTGTAAGCCTTCTTGCTCAGAAGTACGGCAACATCTGTGTTGTAGGTGATGATGACCAGAGTATCTACAAATTCAGAGGTGCAACAATTGAAAATATCCTTTCTTTTGAAAACACCTTTAAGGGTGCGAAGATTATCCGACTTGAGCAGAATTACCGCAGTACACAGAATATCCTGAATGCGGCAAATGAAGTTATCTCAAATAACACAATGCGTAAGGGTAAAACATTGTGGACAGAAAACGGTCAGGGTGATAAAATAGAAGTACATACTTCCGATACAGAGCGTGAAGAGGCAACATTTATAGCAAAAACTATCCTTGACGGAGTAGCAGACGGCAGAAAATTCTCTGATATTGCAGTGCTCTACAGAATGAACGCTCAGTCAAACGCAATTGAGCAGGCACTTTCACGAAGCGGAATACCGCATAGAGTAATCGGCGGTCATAGATTCTATGACAGAGAAGAAATCCGTGATATGGTTGCATATCTTCAGGTAATCAACAATCCTCACGATGACGTAAGACTCAGCAGAATAATAAATGTTCCAAAGCGTTCAATAGGCGCAACAACGCTTTCACACGCTGCTGACATTGCATCAGGTATAGGCGAGAGCATATATACCGTAATCAAAGACGCAGACAGCTATCCTCAGTTACAGCGTGCGGCATCAAAGCTAAAGGCTTTCGTTCAGCTCATTGACGGTTTTATTGAGGCTGAACAAAGCGGAGATTATTCTCTTGCAGAATTATATAACCTCATAATTGAACATACTAATTACGAAACATACCTTAAAAATGAAAAGGAAAATCCTGAGGTAAGAATAGAGAACATCGAAGAATTGTCATCAACAATTATTAAATTTGAAGAGGATTATGCAGAAGAAGCCTCGCTTTCAGCGTTTCTTGAGGAAATCTCGCTTCAGACTGATATAGATAATTACGATGCAGAAGCGGACACAAGCGTTATGATGACAATGCACAGTGCAAAAGGACTTGAGTTTCCTGTGGTTTTCATTGCAGGAATGGAGGACGGAATTTTTCCGTCGATAGCATCCGTAATGAATCCTGATGAACTCAACGAGGAACGCAGACTTGCATATGTAGGCATCACGAGAGCAAAGGAAAAACTTTATCTCACAAAGACAAAGTCAAGAATGTTGTTCGGTTCAACAACCTACAATAAAACATCACGCTTTATAAATGAGATCCCTGATAATCTTCTCAATTATACAGGCGAGCAAAAAATTATAAAGCACACTGCATCAGCATATTCAGCAGGAAATGCTGATAAGGTTTCAATCGGCACAACAAAGAAAACTTCTTACGGCGTTGGAAGTTTCGGCGGATACAAAAAGCCTGCTGTTCAGAGCGGAACAGTTTACAGTGTTGGTGATTGTGTTCTTCATAAGGTGTTCGGTAAAGGTATGATTATGAAGGCTGATAAAATGGGCAATGACACAATGCTTGAAATTGCCTTTGATAAAGCCGGAACAAAAACTCTTATGGCTAATTTCAGTAAAATGGAAAAAATATAGAGGGTGATTTTCTTGGTTAAATCCTTTAAAAAACTGCTTTGTATCTTTTTATCAACAGCAACAGTTGTTATGTGTTCAGCTTGTTCGGCAACGGAAAACTCACAGACAACAACTTCGGGTTCACAAGTTTCTGAGGTTCAGACAACCCAGTCAGCCTCAACAGATGACGAACCTGCCACAGAACCTGCAACCTACAACTATGTAATGATAAAACAAAAAACTGAGCAGATAACATCAAGACTTGATCAGATTATTTCTGAGAAAAAGTATAAGGGAACAACATATCTCAAAGTAGGAAATGATTTTGAGTATATAAATTCAAGCGGATATGCCGATAAAGCCACACATACAGATAATTCGATTGATACCTGCTATTACACAGGCTCAATCACAAAGCAGTTCACGTCAGCAGCTATAATGCAGTTGTATGAACAGGAAAAGCTGTCTCTTGATGATACAATTGAAAACTATTTTCCTGAATACGAGTATGCAGAAACAATCACGATTAAAAATCTTCTCACAATGACATCAGGCATAAAAAACTATATGAACCGTGATAATGAAACGGACAGTTTCATATATGTGCAGAGTGAGATTAATAAGAAAATTAAGAAAGATAATTCTGCATCAGAAAATAAAAAGGTGATACTTGATTGGATATTCAGTCAGGAACTTATGTTTGAACCTGACAGCCAGTTCAGGTATTCAGACAGCAACTATTATCTTCTCGGTGAAATCATCGGAAAGGTAAGCGGAGTATCATACGAAGAATATGTGACGGAAAATATTTTAAAGCCCCTTGGAATGACGTCTTCAGGCTTTGAGGCAACAGAGTTGCTTGCAAAAAGCTATGAAGGTAAAGGTAAAAATGATTCAATTCTGTATAATGGTGTTGCGTATTCATCGTTAGGTCTCGTTTCAAACGTATCCGACCTTCTAAAATGGGTTGACGGTCTGCTTGACGGAATGGTTGTAAGCTACCCTTCCCTCGTAGAAATGTTTACAGCCTACAAAGAAAACTATGGATATGGTTTCAATGTAAACGGATACAAACTTTCCCAGACAGGAAGTACAGAGTATTATAATTCTATGCTTGCATTTACAAGGGATAAGTCTGAGATTTATATTTCACTTACAAACTATGCTTATTCGGATCCCGTTTACATCTACAGTCTTTTCAAAAAAACACTTGCGAGATATTACGGATAATTCAATACATTAATCACAAAAATTAAAAACCTCCATAGAATGTAATGTTACAGTGCATTAAAGCCTGTCAATACTATTATGGAGGTTATTTTTATGCCGGATGCACCTTTTGGAACAGAGCAGATGTCACGCAGCGGAGAAAGAACAGCAACTAACGGTTGTGACTCGGTATGCATAGATGCGGCTCGCGTTTATGACAGTTGCGGAGCAAAGGATTGTTTGAGCGATATGCCTTTGATGTTTTCGCAGGAAGATCGGTGTCTTGTAGAAAATGCCTGCTCAGTAAAAATCAACAGAGCAAATGTTATTACATCAACAGTGGAAGTTGAACCTGTAGCTTTTCACAGAGGATTTTATTCGGTAGATATGGTATTCTACTTTGCGGTAAGTTGCGATGTCTATTCAAATGCAGGAGCTATACCTACAACAGTCAACGGACTTGCGATATACGGTAAGCGTGTAGTACTTTACGGCAGTGACGGAAGCGTAAAGTCATTCTCAAGTGATTCACCTGTAGTATGTGACACACGGGATATCGATTGTAATTGTTCTGATATAAACAGTATGCCGAAGGCTACCGTACAGATTTCGAGTCCGATGGCATTATCAGCTAAGCTGGAAAAATGCAGAAAGTCGTCAACGTGTTTTTCTATACCTGAGTGCGTGAGAGATTATTTCGGTTGCGACCTTGATTATCCTGACAACAGACAGGTACTTGTTACATTGGGAATTTTCACAATTACACAGCTTCAGCGAAATGTGCAGATTATGATACCATCATATGAATTTTGTGTTCCTCGCAAGGAATGTACTGCGAGAACAGATGATCCTTGCGAAGTGTTCAGCAAAATTGAATTTCCTACAGAATCATTCTTTCCGCCGCAGGTAGGGGAATGTGACAAATGCAAAAAGTCTTTTGATTGTGAATGTAACAGTTAATAGAAAACGGGGCTGAGAAATCAGTCCCGTTTAACTTATATATTAAAATTTCCAATCTGAAATTTCATTTTTATTTACAATAAAAGCCTTATCGGCAAGTTCGGCAAGCGGAGTATCGCTGTAGCTGTCAGAATAGAATTCTTCAATTTCTCCGTTTTCAAAGACTTCGTAAAACCGTCTGACTTTTTCCTTGCCGTGACAGTTTATACCGCTGTATTTACCGCTTTTATTGTCAACTTTAGAAGCAATCAAATGATTTATATTGAGTCTTTTGCAAATAGGTTCAAGCAGAAATTCAGGGGAAGCAGAGATAATGACATCATCGGTTCTTTGCTGTTTCAGATAGAAATCCTTGATTTTATGCTGATGCTTATCCCAGAAGTCTGCAACGTCAGTATCAATTTTGCAGTAATTTAAAAATCTATACATTTTCTCTTTAAACATAGTTTTAGTGCCACGTTTAAAAATATAAAACTTGATAAATGCACAAATGAGTGAGGGAGTAAGAAAAAATATTTTTTTATGCTTTTTCAGGGAATAAATATAAAAGTCAGCGGTCGAATCACCGTCATAGATAGTTTTGTCAAAATCGTAAGCGTTCATAAACTTTCCTTTTTCTTTGTATTTATACTTAATTATAATATCAATTGCATAATTTTTCAAGAATCTGCTTTTATATTGCAATTTTAAATAATTTGTAGTATAGTATAAATTGAGAATTTATTATTTGGAATAGGAGCAAGCTTGTGTTTGGATATTTGCAAATTCAAAAAAGTGAATTGCTTGTCCGTGAATTTGAGGCGTACAAGTCTGTATATTGCGGACTGTGCAAACAAATGGGCAAGGACTATTCATTTCTCACAAGACTGAGTCTCAGTTATGATTGTACATTCTATGCGATGCTTCTGATGTCAGTCAGCAGAAGCTGTGTGGGTTTCAAAGACGGCAGATGTAAATTCAATCCTTTGAAGAAATGTAAATTTGCAAAGTGCAACAGTGACAGTTACAGCAAAGCATCGGCATTTTCGGTGATATCCGTATATCATAAGCTTAAAGATGATATTGCAGACAGCAAGCTTTTCAAAAAGTTGCTAACTTATCTTATTATGCCTTTTTTCTCACATTGGAGAAAAAGAGCTAAAAAAAGATATCCTGAAATTGATAAGTTTACTGAAGAAATGATGAAAAATCAAAGCGAAGTTGAGCAGGATAAGAATTGTTCTATTGATAAAGCTGCTCACCCTACAGGTGTAATGCTTGCTAATATTTTTTCTATTGAATCCGACAATGAAATGCATAAGAGAGTATTTTATGAATTTGGTTATCACCTTGGCAGATGGATATATCTTGTAGATGCGGCAGATGATATAGAAAGAGATCGTAAAAGCGGAAATTTCAATCCGTTTCTAAAGTTAAGCGAAGAAAAAATTACAGAGGAATATATTTCTGCAATACTTAATCAGTCGCTTGCAAGAGCATATGATGCTTATAATTTAATAGATATAAAAGATTTCAAGGGGATTCTTGACAATATGATGTTAATGGGATTTCCTGCAGTACAGAACAGAGTAACAAGCAAATTAAACGGAGGTAAAAATGAAGAATCCTTATGAAGTATTGGGAGTATCTGAAACAGCAACAGATGAAGAAATAAAATCAGCTTACAGAAAGCTTGCAAAAAAATATCACCCTGACAACTATGCAGATAATCCTCTTGCAGATGTTGCGGAGCAGAAGATGAAAGAGATCAATGAAGCATATGATGTAATCAATCATATGCGACAGAAGGGCAAGGGAACCGGCTCAACAAACTCTTCGTCTTATTCAGCTAATAACTCATCGAGTTCACAGTTCCATAGTGTAAGAATTTATATTCAGCGTAATATGATTTCTCAGGCTGAATCAATTCTGAACTCAACTCCGATCGGTAATCGTACAGCAGAGTGGTATTATCTCAAGGGAATGTGTGCGTTCAGAAGAGGCTGGAGTGAAGAAGCTTTCAATAATTTCACCACAGCCTGTAATATGGATCCTAATAATCAGGAATACAGAGCAGCACTCAATAATATGAATAATCAGCGTTCATACAATTACGGAGGATATAATCAGCCCAATATGCAAAATCAAGTGGGAGGCTGTTCCTGTTGCGATGTTTGTACAGCAATGATTTGTGCAGATTGCCTTTGTGACTGTTGCAGAGTGGGATGCTGATATGAAAAACGGTATAAATAAATCAACGCTCAGAATAGCATTATGCGGAGTAGTTTCGTCACTAGGACTTGTCCTTATGTTGCTAACATCTTTAGTGCCTGTCGGAACATATGCATTTCCTTGTTTTGCAGGAATTTTTATAGCTGCAATA
>JBGUUJ010000046.1:0-2306 GCA_045133455.1 Ruminococcus sp. | reverse complement strand
CATGTAGCAGTTACCGATGTGTCAAGTTTACGGTCGGGGTCGAGTGCCTCGACACGCAATTCGAGCAGACAGGTTCATTTTTATATAACTCCTATGCCCAACTTAAATGAAAGCAATGTAGCAGTCACCAATATATCGACTTAATGGTTGGGCACGAAACGTTTCATATAAAAACAACCTATCTCCCCAAAACTAAAAGACCCAAAGCTAAAAAGGGCTGTCTCACTTTAAATTAGTGAAACAGCTCCTTTTCTCATATTATAATATTAAATTATACTTCTTTTTTGCGTGCGTAGAATGAAACTGCAATGCCTGCAAGCAATACCATAAGGATTGCTACTGAAGGAACTGCTGTACCAGTCTGAACAGCCTTGCCGTCAGGAACTTCGTCTACAGTTGCCGCCTTTGTTGTTGGTGCAACTGTTGTAGGCTCAACCGTTGTAGGAGCAACTGTTGTTTCAGGAACTGTTGTAGGAATTTCTTCCCATACAGCTTTGAGTGTTACATTGCCATACATACCTGCGAGGCTCTTGCCTGCTTCTACTGTGCTGTCAATTTCCCAATTACCGTCACCTGCTACTACTGTCCAGCCTGCAAAGTTGTAACCGTTCTTCTCAGCTGAAGGAAGTGTATCTGTGCTCTCGTTGTTGTAAATCATATTTTCAACAGCATTTCCGCCGTCTGTGTCAAATGTGATTGTGTAGCTTTCTGCTGTCCAGTGAGCGTAAACTGTTGTGTCCTGCTCGAAAACTGTTGTTACATCAATCTTTTCACCGCCTGATGCCTTTGTGTACCAGCCGTCAAAAACGTGCTCTTCATATACAGCTTCAGGTAATGTTTCGAGTGTACCGTCTGTACCTGTCATTGCAGAAGCAACATTACAGCTACCTCCGTTAGCATCGAAAGTTACTGTGTATTCCTTCTTCTCAACCGGCTTGTAGTCGAGTGAGTTACCACGGATAAAGATGATTGAATCTCTGACTGAGTCACCACAGTCAGCGATTGCAAAGCATACCTTTACAGACTTGCCTGCCTGAACAACTTTGTTGCCGTTACTGTTTACGAGGCTACCTGCATCGGCTGTGAACATTGTTGTGATTCCCTGTACACCGAAACCGTAACCGTTGAGATCGCAATCTGATAAATAATTGTAATACTTACTGCTCTCTGTGTATGTTCTGTTGCCGTTAGCGTCCTTAGTAACTGTGTTGTCAACGTTTACAATCTTGCCGAAAGGAGTCTTAGCAACGTTGAACTTCTCGCCTGTTTCGCTGTCGATAATCCAGAGAGCAAAAACATCGTTGTATTTGATGTTCTGGTCATACTCTGTTGAAGCGAAAAAGAAGTCAAATGTGAGATCTGATGCAGTAGGAACAAGGTCAAAGCTGAGCTTTACAGCGTCGTTTGTTGAACCTGAGAATCCAAGGTTGTTATAGATTTCTGTGAGATCTGCATCACCGTCACCGCTGTTACCGAGAGTAGCGCTTGAAATAGAACTCTGGAATACTGATGTTGAGTTACCTGTTGTGAGCAAAAGACCCTCGCTGAAAGGAAGACCCATAGCATCAGGTACTGCAAATGTAGCAACCTGATAATCACCTGCGCAAACGTCGATTGAAGCGTTCTGAGCTGTAATGCCCTCTGACATAACTGCGTTAGCCGCCTCTTCTGCCGTAACAGTTGTTACTGTAGGTTCTGTAACGTTGGCTGCGCTTACATTTACAGAAGCGAATGAAGCCATCATTGCAGATGCAACAAGAATTGAAATAATTTTGCTGAAATGTTTCATTATATAATCCCTCCATAAAATTACCAGCTGTAATTATAGCAAAATAGTATTGCCATTTCAAGGTATTATATAGTATTTTGTAGCTGTTCACAAAAGCAGGTTTTAAAACTCCAAATATATATGTATAAATCTACGATGATAAATTTTGACTTATATAATATGTCCAAAAATCCTTTTATAATTTTTAATTATATTGTTCTCTATTTATTCAAAAACAAAGGCTGCCCTTTCGGACAGCCTTTGAATACTTATATCAAACTAAGTCGCAAATTAACCTAATTCAGCGAAGTATTTGATTGTTCTAACCATCTGGCTTGTGTATGAGTTCTCGTTGTCATACCATGAAACAACCTGAACCTCATAGAGATCGTCAGAAATCTTTGATACCATTGTCTGAGTAGCATCGAAGAGTGAGCCGTACTTCATACCGATAACGTCTGAAGCAACGATCTGATCCTCGTTGTAACCGAATGACTCAGAAGCAGCAGCCTTCATAGCAGCGTTGATGCCTTCAACT
>JBGUUJ010000045.1:0-18573 GCA_045133455.1 Ruminococcus sp. | reverse complement strand
CATTAAAGTCAGGCATAGGAGTTTTATAAAAATGAACCTGTCTGCTTGATTTCTACGGAGTGGTGCGTTGATTTGACGTTGTTTTGTACTTTGTAGGGCAAGGGCTCTGCTCTTGCCTAAAACGTAACCAATAAATCAATTATACGGTCGGGAAACAAAGTTATAAATCACATCAACCTGTCTGCTCGGATTGCATACAATGCACTCGCTTTTTTATAAAGTATTGACACTAACATTTTTAAATACAATTATATAAAGGTGGTGCTGTTATGACAAAGAACCTCAACTTATTTCTAAATTCTCTCCCTCTTTTGCTTTTGTTTGCAATCAAAATGTTTATTTTCTGTTTGATAAATACAGTATCGCACTGGACTATATTATATTTTTCATTGTAACTCTTTATGCAGTAGCAATTCCGCTTTCCTGTGTCAAATTTGGTGTTCTACATAAAATAAAAAAAGTCTGTTCAACCAGATATACAAATTTATTAAAACAAATATCGCTACAGTCAACAAGGGCACACCGTTCGGTGTGCCCTTAGCTTTATTGATTATTCTTCAACTGCAACTGTTTCTTCAAATGTTTCGGTTTCGTCAATCAAAATATCGTCTGCTTCTTCAACCTCAGGAGCTTCCTTCTCAAGCTCAACGCTTGAGTATCTTCTCATACCTGTACCTGCAGGAATGAGCTTACCGATGATAACGTTCTCCTTAAGACCTACAAGCGGATCAACCTTACCCTTGATAGCGGCATCTGTAAGAACTCTCGTTGTTTCCTGGAATGATGCGGCTGAAAGGAAGCTGTCTGTTGCAAGAGCAGCCTTTGTAATACCGAGGAGAAGCTGTGTGAAGGTTGCCTCTCTGAGTCCCTCTTCACCTGCTGCGATTCTCTTCTTAATCTGCTCGTTTTCGTAAAGCACTTCGTTCTTGTCATAGGTCTGACCTGACATAAAGCCTGTGTCGCCTGCGTCATCAACTCTTACCTTACGCATCATCTGACGAACGATAACCTCAATGTGCTTATCGTTGATTTCAACACCCTGTAAGCGGTAGGTACTCTGAACTTCCGAAATGAGGTAGTTCATTACAGCCTCTGCGCCGAGAATGTCGAGAATATCGTGAGGATTTACAGCACCATCGGTGATTTTGTCACCCTTCTTAATCTGCTGACCCTCAGCAACCTTTACACGGAAACCGAAAGGAATGAGATAAGCTCTCTCATCGCCTGTTTCCTTATTATAAATAACTGCGTGACGAGCGTTTTTGATTTCTTCAAAACGAACTTCACCGTCAATTTCACTGATAATTGCAAGGCTCTTTGGTTTACGAGCTTCAAAAAGCTCTTCAACTCTAGGAAGACCCTGTGTGATATCTTCTGCCGAAGCAACACCACCGGTATGGAAGGTTCTCATTGTAAGCTGAGTACCAGGCTCACCGATTGACTGAGCGGCGATGATACCTACAGCCTCACCGACTGTTACAGGCTGACGGTTTGCAAGGTTTGCACCATAGCACTTTCTGCACGCACCGTGCTTAGCACGACAGGAGAGTACTGAACGGATTTTGATGCTGTCAACACCTGAATTTACGATGATGTCAGCTTCCTTGTCACCCATCATAACGTCCTTTGAAACAAGAACATTGCCGTTTGAGTCACAGAAGTCATCGAGGAGGTAACGACCGATAAGACGTTCATGTAAACCTTCGATTACGTTTGACTCACCTGCCTTGATATCAAAGATTTCAAGACCTTCTGAAGTACCGCAGTCCTCATCACGGATAATAACTTCCTGTGATACGTCAACAAGACGACGTGTAAGGTAACCTGAGTCAGCTGTACGAAGAGCTGTATCGGCAAGACCCTTACGAGCACCACGAGAAGAAATAAAGTATTCGAGAATGTTAAGACCTTCACGGTAGTTAGCTCTGATAGGAATTTCGATTGTCTTACCTGATGTATTGGCGATAAGACCACGCATACCTGCGAGCTGACGAATCTGGCTCATACTACCACGGGCACCGGAATCAGCCATCATAAAGATCGGGTTGTAACGGTCAAGGTTCTTCTGAAGTGCGTCCGTAACGTCGTTTGTAGCGACTTCCCAAATTCTGAGAATCTCTTCGTAACGCTCCTCGTTTGAACGGAGTCCCATCATATATTCATCACGGATTACGTCTACTTCTTCCTCTGCCTTGGCAATGATTTCTTTCTTTGTCGGAGGAATTACTGCGTCACAAACCGCAACTGTAATAGCACCCTTTGTTGAGTACTTATAGCCCTGTGCCTTGATATCGTCAAGCACCTGACTTGTCTTTGCAGTACCGTGAATCTTGATACATTTGTCTATAATCTTCTTGAGACCTGACTTACCTGCGAGGAAGTCAACCTCAAACTTAAATCTGTTTTCAGGAATGCTTCTGTCAACGAAACCTAAATCCTGTGGAATAGGGTTATTGAAGATAATCTTACCTACTGTTGTGTCTACAATAGCAGATTCGAGCTTACCATCGATAACACCTTCACGGCGAACCTTGATTTTTGAGTGGAGGTTAATAACACCTGCCTGATAAGCCATCATAGCTTCGTCAATATCACGGAACACCTTGCCTTCGCCGAGTTCTCCGTCCTTATCGAGTGTGAGGTAGTAAGAACCGAGAATCATATCCTGTGTAGGAACGGCAACAGGCTGACCGTCTGAAGGCTTGAGGAGGTTTCCTGCTGCAAGCATAAGGAATCTTGCCTCAGCCTGAGCCTCTGCTGAAAGCGGAACGTGAACAGCCATCTGGTCACCGTCGAAGTCAGCGTTGTAAGCTGTACATACAAGCGGGTGGAGCTTGAGTGCACGACCTTCAACGAGTACAGGCTCAAATGCCTGAATACCGAGACGGTGAAGTGTTGGAGCACGGTTAAGAAGAACAGGGTGACCCTTGATTACAACTTCGAGAGCATCCCATACGTTTTCCTTTGCACGCTCAACTGCTTTTCTTGCAGATTTTATATTCTGTTCAGCCTTTGTCTCAACGAGACGCTTCATAACGAATGGCTTAAACAGCTCAAGTGCCATTTCCTTAGGGAGACCGCACTGGTACATTTTGAGTTCAGGACCTACAACGATAACTGAACGTCCTGAGTAGTCAACACGCTTACCGAGAAGGTTCTGACGGAAACGACCCTGCTTACCCTTGAGCATATCTGAAAGTGACTTGAGGGCACGGTTGTTAGGACCTGTAACAGGTCTGCCACGTCTGCCGTTGTCGATAAGAGCATCTACAGATTCCTGAAGCATTCTCTTCTCGTTGCGGATAATGATTTCAGGCGCATTGAGCTCGAGAAGCTTTTTAAGTCTGTTGTTTCTGTTAATAACACGACGATAGAGGTCGTTTAAGTCAGATGTTGCAAAACGTCCGCCGTCGAGCTGAACCATAGGACGGATATCAGGCGGAATTACAGGAACAACGTCAAGAATCATCCATTCAGGACGATTGCCTGACATTCTGAAACTCTCAACAACGTCAAGACGCTTTAAGATACGTACTCTCTTCTGCCCTGAAGCTGATTCAAGTTCTTCCTTGAGCTGAGCTGAAAGAGCCTCGAGGTCGATTTCTTCAAGAAGCTTCTTAATGGATTCGGCACCCATACCTGCTTCAAAATCGTCCTCATACTTTTCACGCATATCATTGTATTCATTTTCGCCGAGACACTGATACTTTGCAAGATCACGGCAGTCACCGGGATCTGTAACTATATACTGAGAGAAATAAAGTACATTTTCGAGCACCTTCGGAGAAATGTCGAGCATAAGCGCAATTCTTGAAGGAATACCCTTGAAGTACCAAATGTGAGATACAGGAGCAGCAAGCTCGATGTGACCCATACGCTCACGTCTTACCTTTGCACGAGTAACTTCAACACCGCAACGGTCGCAGACCTTGCCCTTGAAACGGATTCTCTTGTACTTACCGCAGTGACATTCCCAGTCCTTTGTAGGTCCGAAAATGCGTTCGCAGAACAAACCGTCACGTTCAGGCTTCAAAGTACGATAGTTAATGGTTTCAGGCTTTTTAACTTCGCCGTATGACCATTCTCTGATCTGCTCAGGAGAAGCAAGTCCGATTTTAATTGAATCAAAAACATTATTATCTATCATTGTACTGCCTCCTTACATTTCATCGCTACCGAAATCGTCAAAATCAAACAGGTTATCGTCGTCAGCTTCAACATCAGCAAGTGAGTCCTCATCGAACATATTGCCTTCTTCTCCGCCTTCATCGAGAGTGTAACCTTCCATAGAAGTCATTACATTATCCTCGTCGAATTCAGTTGTTGCTGTTGCTTCTACGATATCCTCGTCTTCATCAAACTTCTGCTTGATGTCAATTTCCTCACCGTCTTTGTCGAGTACACGAACGTCAAGTGAGAGTGACTGGAGTTCCTTGATGAGAACTCGGAATGACTCAGGAATACCCGGTGCAGGAATATTCTGACCCTTGACAATAGACTCGTATGTCTTAACACGTCCTACAACGTCGTCAGACTTAACAGTAAGAATTTCCTGAAGTGTATATGCTGCGCCGTAAGCCTCAAGTGCCCAAACTTCCATTTCACCGAAACGCTGTCCGCCGAACTGAGCTTTACCGCCCAGAGGCTGCTGTGTAACGAGAGAATAAGGACCTGTGCTTCTTGCGTGGATTTTTTCATCAACGAGGTGATGGAGCTTGAGGTAATACATATAACCTACGGTTACAGGGTTGTCAAAACGTTCACCTGTACGACCGTCGATAAGCCATGTCTTACCGTCTTCGCTGTAGCCTGCATCTTTGAGTGCGGCAAAGATATCCTGCTCGTGAGCACCGTCAAATACAGGAGTCATAATCTTCCAACCAAGTGCCTTAGCCGCATAGCCGAGGTGAACCTCGAGCACCTGACCGATGTTCATACGGGAAGGTACGCCCAACGGGTTGAGTACGATATCAAGCGGAGTACCGTCAGGAAGGAACGGCATATCTTCCTGTGGGAGAATTCTTGAAACGACACCCTTGTTTCCGTGACGACCTGCCATCTTATCGCCGACGCTGATTTTTCTCTTGAGTGCGAGATAAACTCTTACAACCTTGTTTACACCCGGCTGGAGTTCGTTTCTGCTGTCTGCACGGGTGAACACCTTAACGTCAACAACAGTACCGCACTCACCGTGAGGAACTCTGAGAGAAGTATCTCTTACCTCTCTTGCCTTCTCACCGAAAATTGCACGGAGAAGTCTTTCTTCTGCCGTAAGTTCAGTTTCACCCTTAGGTGTAACCTTACCTACGAGGATATCTCCTGCCTTAACCTCTGAACCAATCTGGATAATACCGTCCTCGTCGAGGTACTTGAGCACGTCTTCACCGACGTTAGGGATATCTCTTGTAATTTCTTCAGGACCGAGCTTTGTATCTCTTGCCTCTGTATCATATTCTTCAATGTGGATTGAAGTGTAAACATCATCTCTTACGATTTTTTCATTAAGAAGAACGGCGTCCTCGTAGTTGTAACCTTCCCATGTCATAAAGCCGATGAGAGCATTCTTACCGAGAGCGATTTCACCGTTATCTGTTGCAGGACCGTCTGCAAGAACCTGACCCTTCTTAACTCTCTGACCTCTTTCAACAATTGGTTTCTGGTTGAAACAGGTACCCTGGTTTGAACGGAGGAACTTGATAACTTCAAAGTCCTGAACTCTTCCTGAGTCGTACTGAACACGGATATTACGGGCATCAACGCTCATAACGATACCGTCTTCTTCGGCGAGGATACAAACGCCTGAGTCTGTACCTGCCTTATACTCCATACCTGTGCCGACAACAGGAGCTTCCGAACGAAGAAGCGGAACAGCCTGTCTCTGCATGTTCGCACCCATAAGAGCACGGTTTGCGTCGTCGTTTTCAAGGAATGGAATCATAGCAGTAGCGACTGATACAACCATCTTAGGAGATACGTCCATAAAATCGAATCTCTCAGGAGGAAGTTCAACGAACTCGTCAAGGTGACGACCTACTACTCTTGAGTGAACAAATCTGCCGTTTTCATCGAGGGGTTCATTAGCCTGAGCAACAACGTAATTATCCTCTACGTCAGCAGTCATATATACAACTTCGTCAGTAACAATGCCTGTTTCCTTGTCAATCTTACGGAAAGGAGCTTCAACAAAGCCGTACTTGTTTATTCTTGCAAATGATGCAAGATATGAGATAAGACCGATGTTTGGACCTTCAGGAGTCTCGATAGGACACATACGGCCGTAGTGTGTGTAATGTACGTCTCGAACTTCAAAGCCTGCACGGTCTCTTGAAAGACCGCCCGGACCGAGGGCTGAGAGACGACGCTTGTGAGTAAGCTCAGCAAGCGGGTTTGTCTGATCCATAAACTGTGACAACGGTGAAGAACCGAAGAACTCCTTGATTGCGGCAGTTACGGGACGAATATTTATAAGCGAGTTAGGAGAAAGTGAGTCCATATCCTGTGACTGAGTTGTCATTCTCTCTCTTACTACTCTTTCAAGTCTTGAGAATCCGATTCTGAACTGGTTCTGGAGAAGTTCGCCGACACTGCGGATACGTCTGTTGCCGAGGTGGTCGATATCATCAGTGTTACCTACACCGTGAGCAATGCAGTTGAGGTAGTTGATTGTAGCAAAGATATCTTCAACAGTGATGTGGTTAGGAACAAGCTCTGCGGCACGCTCTCTGAGCATATCCTTGAGTTCGTCCCCATTTGAAGCAGAATCTAAAATCTCGCAGAGAACATCAAAACGAACGTTTTCACGGATATCACACTCAGCCTCAGCATCAAAGTCAACATAATAGTTGATGTCAACCATACCGTTTGAAATAACTTTTACGATTGTCTCGTCTGCAGCCTTTACATAAGCTACGTTTACACCTGCATTTTCAATTTCAAGAGCCTTGTCCTTTGTGATTTTCTCATCACGGAGAGCCATAACCTCACCTGTGCGTGGGTTAGCGATAGGCTCTGCAAGAACGTTGCCTGCAAGACGGTTTGCAATGCCAAGTTTCTTATTATATTTATATCTGCCTACTCTTGACATATCATAACGGTTCGGGTCAAAGAAGAGGTTATTGATATGTGTCTGAGCACTGTCAACTGTCGGAGGCTCTGACGGACGGAGCTTCTTGTAAACCTCGATAAGACCTTCTTCAATGTTCGAAGCCTGATCCTTTTCGATAGTAGCTCTCATTCTCTCGTCATCACCGAAGTAATCGAGAATTTCAGCGTCTGAGCCAAGACCTAAAGCTCTGATAAATGAAGTTACAGGGAGCTTTCTGTTCTTGTCGATACGAACATAGAACACGTCATTTACGTCAGTTTCATACTCAAGCCAAGCACCACGGTTAGGAATTACTGTTGTAGAATAAAGCTCCTTACCTGTCTTGTCGTGATCCATTTTATAGTAAACGCCCGGGCTTCTTACGAGCTGAGAAACGATAACACGCTCAGCACCGTTAATGATAAAAGTTCCGCTTGGAGTCATAAGCGGAAAATCGCCCATAAATACATTGCTTTCTTTAATTTCGCCTGTTGACTTATTGAGAAGTCTTGCAGTTACTCTGAGTGCAGCAGAGTATGTTGCGTCACGAACCTTACATTCGATGATGCTGTAGTTCGGATGATCCACATCAAGTGTGTAATCAATAAAATCGAGCACAAGGTTATTCTGGTAATCGGTAATACCTGAAACGTCCTTGAATACTTCCTTGAGTCCTTCCTCGAGGAACCATTTGTACGATGCCTTCTGCACCTCAATAAGGTTAGGCATTTCGATAACTTCTTCGATTTTACCAAAACTCATTCTTTCGGTGTTGCCAAGCTTTACGGGTTTGACATTAACCATAGGCGTATCACTCCTTGAAATATTTTGAAACGGGGTAAAAAACAGTGAATAAACTGTAATCAAAAAACATCTTGACACAATGAGAAATTTGTGATAATATCCCCTTGTTGAATGATGATTTTCAAAAAAATTCCATACTCATCGGTACTTATCCCCATTATGGTACATTTTACTATTTTATAGCGCAAAAGGCAAGTTGTCAAGAGTATTTTTAAGGAAATTTGCCTGATTTTTTACAATTTTTAAAATAATAAGACTTTAATGCTCTGAAAGAATTAAAAAACTTTCAGAGTTTATTTTTAAAAGGCAAAGGAACACCCGACAACGTGTAGTTTATTTTAGGCAGATAGATTAGATTAAATCAAACGTCAGTTACGAAACCGTCAGGTTGATGTGATTCTCAACAACAGACTGCTGAAAAGTAATTTAACGTACAAAACGGCTAATCTCAACGCAAATGTGAGATTAGCCGTTACTGTTTATTAAACTAAGTTCAAGGTCGGGTAACCGTTGTATAAAAACACACCGACTTATATCCTCGAATTACGAGCCGAGGTACTCGGCAATGTAGCAGTTACCATTATATCGACCCGATGGTTGGGCAACCGACGTTTGATATAGAAATAACCTATCTCCCCAAAGTTAAAAAATTTTCTTTTCAAACTCGCTTCCGCAACGAGGGCAACGCACGGTGTGCTTGCCTTTTTTGTTTTTCACTCTGAGCTGTGCCTTGCATACAGGGCATTTAAGATATCTGAAATCCTTACGCTCCTTAAACTTTCTGATTGTGAGCTTAAACCAATTTTTTACTGCATTATATACGGGTGTGAACTTTCTGTTTTCAAGACTGCGCTTGTTTATGTTGCGTGACAACATTCTGAAAATTACCAGACCTGCCACTGTAAGCTGAAGAAGATCTATCACAAGGCTTGCAACTCTGTTGAATACAAATATGTTGACTACCCAGAGCACAAAAAATACGGCTACAAGAAAATTGTTGAGGGTATCCATTCCGTATCTGCCCTGCATAAATATTGCTATTTTTTGCATCAGATTTCGCATATGAGCCATCCTTTCATAACACTATTCTATCATATGCGTCGGCTTTCTTCAATAAGCATTTTGTCGCATTTGTCTGCATAATTATGTTTTTCTGTACATTTTCATTTCAAGCGGTGTTCTTCCGTATTCGGTTTTACAGGTGAGGATAAATGAATTTACGTTCGGAAAACCATTGTTGAGCGCAGCTTCCTTTACCGAAACATTGTTGTTTTGTATATCTACCAAAGCGTGTTCAAGTCTTAATTGGCTAAGATATTTTGAAAAGGTTACTTCTGTTTTATCCTTGAAATACTTTGAGAAGTGAGCCGGCGTCATTCCCACATATCTTGCAATTTCGTCAAGCGGAATATTTTTGCGGAAATTCACCTTCATATAGCGTATTGCACTTTTGGCACACTCAAAGTCATTGGAATCCGAACCGTGCATAAATTCAATGTCGGGAGCCTGACAATGTTTCATAAGATAATAACAGGCATCGTTGATTACAGCTTTTATCTTGAGAGTTTCCACTTTTCCTTCGAGGTCCTCACATTCATTCAGGCAATGCAGTATTCCTGCTATTTTCTTCTTGATTGTCGGGTCAGAAATATCGAATGTAAGGCAATCGGTCAGATTTTCAAAATAAGGCTGTAATGCCTTGACAGGAATATTGATTACCACAAATTTTAAATCACTTGTGATATCGGCATAGGAATGGATTTCTTCACTGTTGATAAAATAAACCTCACCGTCATTCAGTATTATCTCACCGTCAAGTTTCTGAATTTTAAGAGGACCTTTTTCAACATAGATAAATTCATAGTCTCTGTGCCAGTGAAGCATAAAATCAAAATCTTCTATACATTCGGGACATCGAAAAATCTTAGCGGCATAATTTTTACTGCATTCTATCAGAAATCGCTTGTGTTTCATAACCCACCTCGTTGTTTATGTTCTCAGACTTTTACATAGTCTGCGCAAAAGTATATATACTTCAGGTCAGCTATCACTGCCGAATGTTCTGTCTTTACCACAATTGTTTTGCGTTCTTCTTTGCTCATTTCCGCAATACATTCTGCTATATTACAATCTTCGGGAGTAAAACCCGTCTTATTGAAAAACTGCTCGATACTCATAACTTCTGAATTGTACCCCTCAAATAAATGAAGCTGTGAATAGTCGATAAGTTTGTATTCATCTTCCAAAATGTGAATTCCGATATCAGCGTTGACCATACGTTCTATGTAATAGGGCGCATCGTTGAGAAAAAGTCCTGTCTTAAAAGCTCCGATTGACACGGTGAGGTCAGAATTTACCGCAATATCCGCCACTCCTGTGTCACCGTTGAGCCCACTGTTGATGTCGGCACTCACAACATATGCGTTCGTTGAGTTTATCTGTTCAATGGCTTCTTTGATTGAGCCGGTTACTTTGCCCGAAAAACCTGTACCGAGCAAACAATCAACAACGATGTCATAGCCTGTAAAGCAGTTTGCGAGGTTTAAAGGTTCTTCGTTTGCACCGAGCGAGAGGGCGGTTTTGTAATAATAAAGCCCGTCCTTTGAAAAACCTTCTGACGCACGGTAGATTGTAGGAATAGTGCCGTTTTTGCATAGTATACACGCAAGAGCATAACCGTCACCGCCATTGTTTCCCTTTCCGCAGACAATTGCTACCCTGCCCGTAAAACTGACAGCATCAAAAATCCCCTGTGCCGCTCTGTACATCAGCTCAGCCGAAGTTGTGTGTTCTGCAATAGTATGTGCATCGCTGTGACGCATATTTTTTACTGATACTACTTCCTGAAGATTCATTAATCAATCTCCTTTGCTTCTGTTTTGTTTGCTATGTCATAAGCTGTCTGCACTGCCGATTCATCTGTGTTGCAGGTGAGCAGATAGAGAGGAACAGATGTGAAAAATTCGTCCAGAAGTGACAGCAGCGTTATCATATTTTTCTTATCTGTCGGAATCAATGTTGCTTCAAGAATCTGCTTGAAAACATCGCCTGTCCTGACCCTGACCGCAGAGTTTTTGGTGCCTCTTTGCAGTATATATACCGCCTTGACGGGAGCTTTGATGTTATTACCGATGTCGGATTTGCCCATCCATGGTGTGCCATAGATAAAAAAACTTCCGTCGTGTTTTCTGATTATCGGCTTGTCATCGTTAATCATCGTAACCCTGTCGCCAAAATGTTTGCGCCATAATGCGGTATGGGTAGATTTTCCTGTTCCGCTGAGCGCAGTGAACACATATGCTTCATTTTCAAACATAAGGCTTGACGAGTGGAAGAAAAATCCGTCAAATCTTTCTAAAATTGTGTTGCATAGCTTTGTGAGCATCAGAACGCTTTCAGCTCCGCTACGAGTGCAGTGAGTCTTGCTTTGCCTGATATATTCAGAAATTTCATCGTCTGTAACACAGATTTCAAAGTCTACAGTCTCTGCATCAGTCAGATACGGTGTCATCCTTGATGAGCAGTAGTCGTAGACAGGGTTGATTTTAATATTAAGGTCTGCAATTCTGAAAATCGGCATTTTTTACTCCTTAACATTGCATAATAGAATAAAATAACAGCAATATATTAATAAATTCCAAATGTAATTAATTAAAGTTTATTATATCATATATATATCAATATATCAATATTTTTATCTTTGGGTAGAAAGGTTTATCTTTGGGTAGAAAGGTTTCTGCTATAGAAATGTTTGGTGCCCAACTATAAACTCGATATATAGGTAGCTACTACATTGCTATTACTAAGGTTGGGCACGAAAGATTATAGCAACCCTTACGGTCAAGAAATGTAGCAGTCACTCATATATCGACTTAATAGTTGGGCACAAAAGATTATATCAAACATTACGGTCAAGAAATGTAGCAGTCACTCATATATCGAGTTTATAGTTGGGCACGAAACGTTTCCAATAAAAACAACCTGTCTACCCAAAGCTAAAAGACTCGGTGTTTTCGTAGGAGTGTTCGACTTCTTTGGAATAGAGGGTAAATAATTTTTCGACTGAGCAATTCGTCACCTGTAAAAGATTCCCGATAACGACATACGCACACGCAATTCTCTTTATGGTTGAAACCACGTTCATAGTATCAATTGCTGTGAGGTAGTATCTGTAAACATAGTAAAGTGCAAGCCTTTTGAACTGAGCGTCATAATCCGATGAAATTCCCTTGCTGATATCTGTTTTATCCAGAAGTTCCCGCCATTCGTCGGTCATTATGTCAAATTCTTTATGCATATTGAATATAGCCTGAATGTCACTTTTATTCTCTATGCTGAAAATTTCGGTTTCTTCACCGTCAAAAACATTCTGGATTCTCTGATTGTATTCCAGACATTCGCTGAGATTTTCCGCAAAGCTGTAATTTTCATCTGCAAGAATTTCTGTGGTGTTCTTTCTCGCCTCAAGCAGAATTTTCATCATTTCGGCATCGTAGTCACAATCAGAAAAATCATATTCAACATCTGTAAAATCTTTATATGCGTTATCTTCCTCGAGCATAAGCCTTGAAGCTTCAGGACACGCAAAAGAAAGCAAATGCTCCGTAAAAGCCGTGTAATCCTGAGTGAGTCTCGGAAAATTCTGACACGTTCTGCAAAGGTGTTCCTCCCCGATATTTATATAAATATCGCAGAGCATATCCTTGTTCCAGAACGGACATCTGCCGTTCTGAGATACAAAAATCCTGTCACCGTCACTGTCGGTTGTCGTAAGTTTTCTGATTTTGTCACCAAACTCACCTTTGACAGTGCTGTAATAGGCATCGGTTTCATCATCAACCACAATGTCCCAGCCCTTGCAACAGCTGTCGGGGCATTTATTCGCTATGCACTTGAATTTTTGATAATATGTAGGATAAATATGAATCATTTTGGTCACGTCCATTCAAGCGTCAGAAAAAATTGTTCGTAAGCATCGTCCCAGCCGTCTATGCCGTTGACTCCCCCGCCGTTCACACTTCTGAGCTTTGCATCGTTGGAGTCCTGACCAATCGCCATAAGCTCACCTATCGTTATTTTGTAACCCTTGCTTTGGCAGAGGTTACAAAAGTCCTCAACAGGGTTTTCACTGTTTTTTGTACTGATAAGTTCTGATTTTAAGTTATTGTCTTTTTTAGCGTCCTTCAAAAGGCGTTCAAGTTCAAATTCAATCACAATTATTCCTCCGCATAATTTAAAACGGCAGTTCCAAACGGAACTGCCGTTACACATCAAAATCATTCGATTGCGCTGTCGAGATACTCCATAAGTTCCTCGTCATCTTTTTTCTGCTTATCCTTTACGATAAAGAAGGCTGTCAAAGCGGCAGAAACGGCTGCCACAGCAGAGATTATACCGATGATTAAAGCAAGTTTTTTATTTTTCATACTGAGTCCTCCAGATTATAGTTTTGTTAGCAATTATTATCTGCCGATTGTATAATTATATTCTAAACATTTTTAAGTAAAAAGTCAACATAAAAATGTCATTTTTATACGATAGATTTAATTCAGCAAAATTTAAATCCTGTGACACAGCAACGTGACGTTGCATCCAATTCTGTCGAGTGCCTCGACAGGCAAATCGAGCAGTTTCCTATAAAGCAAAAAAAGCAGAGAATAATCTCTGCTTTTACTCGTTGTAAACTTACGCTGAAGCGTTGAGTCTCTTAGCAAGTGATGATTTGCTTCTTGCTGCTGTATTCTTGTGAAGAATACCCTTAGCTGTTGCCTGGTCAATTTTCTTGATAGCAAGACGAACTGCCTCTGTTTTGTTGTCAGCGTTAGTGTCAACAGCGATGTAAGCCTTCTTGATAGCTGTTCTTAAAGCTGACTTTGTAGCCTTATTGCGAGCTGTTTTAGTAGCGATAACCTTTACACGCTTTTTTGCAGATTTAATGTTTGGCATTGTCCCACCTCCTTAAAATAACACTCATATGGATATTATAATAGCATAATCGCCTGAGAAAATCAAGTTTTTTTCAAAAAAAAGTAAGTATTTTCGTAGTTTTTTATTTTTTTATAAAATCACAACTATATATTGTATATGGATTTTTATTTTACTCTATATAGCCAGTTGAAAGAATTTTATTACATTAACGTTTCTTTAAGGAAGCACTGATTAAATCGTTTGTGCATATTGCGCCGTCAGATTTTTTGGTCAGGCTGACAGAAAATATGCAAGCAAGATGTGCAAACAGCATTTATGCGTGATTTAATCAGTGGTTCCTTAATATTTTATATGTATATAAATGTAATGTCAATCGTAAAAAGGTGATAATTGCGTGAAAAATTATGATAATAAAGAAAAAATTTCAAAAAGTCCTTGACTTTTACTGACTTTGGTATTATAGTAAAGATACAGCAATTAGCACTCGAACACCGAGAGTGCTAAAACAGCAAAAACCGACTCAGAACAGAGAGGTGAACGGTATGGAGCTGGCTGCGAGAAAACAGAAAATTCTGTCGGCAATCATCGAAAGCTACATCAGCACAGGAGAGCCTGTCGGTTCAAAATCTCTCATTACCGAAGCGGGACTTGATGTTTCATCTGCGACGGTACGAAACGAAATGGCTGACCTCACAAACCGAGGTTTTCTCATTCAACCCCACACCTCGGCAGGTCGAATTCCGACACAACAGGCTTATCGTTATTATATAGATAATATAATGTCAGTACAACCTGTATCGCAAAGCGGAAAGGATTACATCGAATCGACGCTCTATCAGAGTGCAGAGTCACCCGAAAGTATTCTGCAAAGTGCCGCTGACCTGATTTCACAGCTTACCGACCTTGTGGCTGTTGCCACTACTCCCGACGGAGAGGACAGCAGAATAAGGAAAATAAGCTTTGTTCAGACAGGAGCGCACACGGCGATGGCTGTCGTGATAGTCTCAAACGGAATCATAAAAACCAAGCTGTTTCGATGCGAATTTTTGATAACACCTGAAATTCTCAGTGTGTTCGACAAGGCACTCAATGAGGTTTTCTCAGGAGTAAAACTTTCATCGGTAAATCAGCCGTTCATACAGACTGCGGCGGCAAGATTCGGAGAACTTTCGCTCTTTATGCCGGGAGTACTTATGGCGATAATGGATGCAGCAAAAAGAGCAAGAGATATAAGCGTATGCCACAGCGGATATACAAAGCTTATGTTTGCGACCGATGCAGATTTCATAACGGCACGACGTATAATGGAATTTCTGAACAACGAACACGACCTCGCAAGAATGCTCGGAAACCTTCCTAAAGATACATCAGTGTCGATAGGACATGAAAACAGCAGAACAGAGCTTGCCTCAAGCACAGTAATATCAACACGATACAGTATAGACTCAAATCCGTCGGGAATACTTGCGGTAATGGGACCTCTGAGAATGAATTACGGCAGGGTAATTTCAATTCTCGAAAGCGTTTCGGAGTGCGTAGGAGAATTGATTGGCGGACTTATTGAAATATAAGCAACGTAACGTTGCATCTAATTCGAGCAATTTCATATAAAGTAAATAATGCAAATAAATTAAAATATCAAATCCTTGAAGGAGGATAAAAATGCCAAAGAAAAAGCATGAAAAAGTTGAAGAAACAACAGAAACAAAAGTAAGCGAAGAGCAGACAGCAGAAACTGTCGATGAACAGGCTGAAGAAGTAAAGGACGAGAGAGATGAAAAAATCAAGGCTCTCGAGGACGAAGTAACAGCTCAGAAAGACAAATATATGCGCCTTGCCGCTGAGTATGACAACTACCGCAAGCGCACAGCAAACGAAAAGCTGTCACTTTACGACGACGCAACAGCAAAGGCTGTAACGGAACTTCTTCCTGTTGCAGACAGCGTAAGAATGGCTCTTGAAAATCTTGCAAATGCCGACCCTGAAATCATCAAGGGTATTGAGCTTATATCAAATCAGCTCAACAAATCCTTTGAAAAGCTCAAGATTGAAGCGTACGGCAAAATCGGGGATACTTTTGATCCGAACCTTCACAACGCAATCTCAAAGATTGAAAACGAAGAATTGGGCGAAAACACACTCGCACAGGTTTTCCAGACAGGCTATAAAATCGGTGATAAAATAATCCGTCATGCAATGGTTCAGGTAGCTAACTGTGACTGATTCTTTTAATTCGGGCTGACAGGTTGTAATATATTAAATGTCAGTTCCCCGACCATAACCGTAAAGTAAATTTTAATTATTACACTTGCTAATCACACATTAAACAATATATAAATAATATTTGGAGGAATTCATTATGGCAAAGACAATCGGTATAGATTTAGGTACAACAAACTCATGCGTAGCAGTTATCGAAGGCGGTGAGCCTGTAGTAATCGCTAACGCAGAAGGCGCAAGAACAACACCTTCAGTAGTAGCTTTCTCAAAAGACGGCGAAAGAATGGTTGGTCAGGTAGCTAAGCGTCAGGCTATCACAAACCCTGACAGAACAGTATCTTCAATCAAGAGAGAAATGGGTACTGCTTACAAGGTAACAATCGACAGCAAGAGCTACACACCACAGGAAATTTCAGCAATGGTTCTTCAGAAGCTCAAGGCTGATGCAGAAGCTTACCTTGGTGAAACAGTTACACAGGCTGTTATCACAGTTCCTGCATACTTCACAGACGCTCAGCGTCAGGCTACTAAGGACGCAGGTAAAATTGCCGGTCTCGACGTTAAGAGAATCATCAACGAGCCAACAGCCGCTGCTCTTTCATACGGCGTAGATAAGGAAAATGACCAGAAGGTTATGGTATACGACCTCGGCGGCGGTACATTCGACGTATCAATCATCGAAATGGGCGACGGTGTTCAGGAAGTTCTCGCTACAGCAGGTAACAACCGTCTTGGCGGTGACGACTTCGACAAGAGAATCATCGACTGGATGGTTTCTTCATTCAAGACAGAAACAGGCATTGACCTTTCATCAGATAAAATGGCTATGCAGAGACTCAAGGAAGCTGCTGAAAAGGCTAAGATTGAGCTTTCAGGTGTAACAACATCTTCAATCAACCTCCCGTTCATCACAGCTGACCAGACAGGTCCTAAGCACCTTGACCTCACACTTACAAGAGCTAAGTTCGACGAACTCACATCAGACCTCGTTGAAGCTACAATGGGTCCTGTACGTTCAGCTCTCTCAGACTCAGGTCTCCAGATTGGTCAGATCGACAAGGTTCTTATGGTAGGCGGTTCTTCAAGAATTCCTGCTGTTCAGGAAGCTGTTAAGAAGCTCATTGGCAAAGAGCCATTCAAGGGCATCAACCCTGACGAATGTGTTGCTATCGGTGCAGCTATTCAGGCAGGTGTACTCGGCGGTGAAGTTGACGGACTTCTCCTCCTCGATGTTACTCCGCTTTCACTCGGTGTTGAAACAATGGGCGGTGTAATGACTAAGATTATCGAAAGAAATACAACTATCCCTACAAAGAAGAGCCAGATTTTCTCAACTGCTGCTGACAATCAGACACAGGTTGAAATCAACGTTCTTCAGGGTGAAAGAGAGTTCGCTCGTGACAACAAACAGCTCGGTCTCTTCGCTCTCACAGGTATCGCTCCTGCAATGAGAGGTGTACCGCAGATTGAAGTAACATTCGACATCGACGCTAACGGTATCGTAAATGTTTCTGCAAAGGATCTCGGCACAGGCAAGGAACAGAAGATTACAATTTCTTCTTCAACAAATATGAGCAAAGAAGACATCGACAAGGCTGTTAAGGAAGCTGAGCAGTTTGCCGCTGACGATAAGAAGCGTCGTGAAGAGGTTGACGCTAAGAACGAAGCTGAAAATATGGTATATCAGGCTGAAAAGCTCGTAAACGAGAGCGGTGACAAACTTGCTGACGATGACAAGAACACAATCAACACTAAGGTTTCATCTCTCAAGGAAGCAATCTCACAGAATAATGCTGACCTTATGAAGACTGCAAAAGACGACCTCCAGAAGGCTCTCTACGATATTTCTGCTAAACTTTATCAGCAGGCTGCTCCACAGGGTGCTCCTGATATGAACGGTGCTCCTGATATGGGCGGTGCACAGCCAAACAACGCAGGCGATCCTAACGTTTACGACGCAGATTTCAAGGACGTTGACGATAACAACTAATTAGTATATAATATAATAATGCAAAGGAGCTGTAATTCAGACAGCTCCTTTGCGGTGTATTAAATTCATATATGAATAACGTTTTGAAATGTTACTGATATATGAATTTATAATGTTGATACTAAACACTGTTTTCTCTGCAAAGCAGGGGATTTAAGTCAACAACATTGCCGATAATTAGGAGTGTATTTATGGCTGACAAGAGAGATTATTATGAAGTGCTCGGCGTACAAAAAGGCGCAAGCGATGACGAAATAAAGAAGGCATACAGACAGAGTGCCAAAAAATATCACCCTGACCTTCATCCGGGTGACAAAGACTGCGAAGAGAAGTTCAAGGAAGTCAATGAGGCTTACGAGGTTCTCTCAGACAAGGACAAAAAAGCCCGTTACGACCAGTTCGGACACGCAGGCGTAGACCCTAACTTCGGTGCAGGCGCAGGAGGCGGAAGTCCGTTCGGCGGCGGTTTTGACATTGACGACATATTCTCAAGCTTTTTCGGGGGATTCGGCGGAAGACGTTCAAGCAACGCCAATGCTCCTATGCG
>JBGUUJ010000044.1:0-7805 GCA_045133455.1 Ruminococcus sp. | reverse complement strand
ATCGGTGAACTGCCGTTTCTATAATATATGCAATTATTTTAGTTCTTCGAGAACTTCTGCGATAAGCTCTCTTTCATCCATATGGTACTTGACGCCCTTGATTTCCTGATAATCTTCGTGACCTTTTCCTGCGAGCACGATTATGTCACCGTCCTGCGCATTTTCGATACAATATTTTATTGCGTCTTTCCTGTTGGGAACGACAACATACTTTCCGTCGGTCTTGTGGAGTCCTGTCTTGATGTCCTCGATGATATCCATTACGTCCTCAAAACGTGAATTATCCTCGGTGATTACCGATAGGTCGCTGAGTCTGCCTGAAGTTTCACCCATTTCATAACGGCGCACCTTCGGGCGGTTTCCTCCTGCACCGAACATCGTAATGAGTCGGTTCGGTTTGTATTGCCTTAGGGTAGTGAGAACGTTTTCCATTGAAAGCGCATTGTGCGCATAGTCAATTAAAAGTGTGTATCTGTCCGATACAGGCACAGGTTCGACTCTGCCCTTGACTTTAGCGGTTTTCAGTCCGCTTACAATAGCTTTGTCGGAAATATTGAAAAAGTAAGCGGCACAGATTGCGGCAAGTGCGTTGTAAACATTGAATTTACCCGGAGTCCCTGCATCAATGGAGAGGTTTTTAAGTCCTTCTGACTCAAAGTGTACACCGATAAAGCCGTTATCCGAGAGAAGATGTTCGTTCTTGGCACGAAGGTCTGCAAGCTCTGAGAAACCGAATGTGATTATCGGTCCGTTTATATCTTTAGTGACTTCCTCCCACTTTTCATCATCAATATTTGCAGCGGCATATTTGCACTGACGGAACAAAAGACTTTTGCAGAAGAGGTATTCTTTCAAATCCTTGTGCTCAACACCTCCGATATGGTCATCTGAAAAGTTTGTGAAAATTCCGACATCAAATGTAATTCCTGCAAGTCTGTTGTGTTTAAGTCCGATTGATGAAGCCTCAATTACCATAGCTTTGCAACCTGCACTCAGCATATCTCGCATAGCTTTCTGGACTTCGTATGATTCAGGCGTTGTATTGTTTGTCTTTACGGTTTTGCCGTCGTAAACAATGCCAAGAGTTCCGATTGTGCCTGTTTTGTAGCCTGCTTTTTCAAAGATTTCGGCAATCATCGCAGTTGTGGTGGTCTTACCCTTTGTGCCGGTGATTGCAACAGTCATAAGCTCGTCAGCAGGATTTCCGAAAAACTCTGCGCTCATCATCGCAAGTGCAAGTCTTGTATCTGGAGTTCTGATTACTGCAATGTCCGTAGGGATATCACATTCAGGCTCGTCGCTCAATACAATCGCCTTTGCACCGTTTTCGATTGCAGAACAAATGTACTTGTGACCGTCGGAGGTGTAACCCTTGAGACAGACAAAAACGCAACCCTCGATTACTTTTCTTGAGTCGTATACAATGTCTGTGATTTCCTGCGGTGACTCGTTGATGTATTCATATTCAAAATTGACAAGAAGGTCAGTAAACTTCATAACAACACCCCGTTAAAATTTGCTATATAGTAATTATACCAATTCATACCGATTTTTACAACTTATCGGAGCAAAAATTATTGCATAATCGATAATTAGTGAAAATTCACTAAACAAAAAACGATTTCATCAAAGTAAAGCGTTATTTGGAGAAAAATGTAAAATTAAACGTGAAATCGTCCGATTAATAAAGTACTTCGTTGAGCAAATTGCACAATTGATAGTTAAGCAGAATGCACAAAAAATTAATGGCAATTTTGACTGATAGATAGAAAATTAAAATAACTTAAGTTAAAATGCACAAAAAAATATTTGATTTTTAACGATATAGATAAAAAGTACAAAGGTAGTTGAAATTTCATTAGTTTTTTGATATTATTTATATAGAGGGACAGACGTACATTTGTACAAATTGTTCCGCTGAAAATCCGTAAGGAATTAAAAAATATTTTTATTTGAAAGAGGGATATTCCAATGAAAAAGATTCTCGCCATTCTTTTGGCAGGTATGATGACTGCTACAGCTTTCGCAGGCTGCGGCGGCGGTGAAACATCAAGTTCATCAAATGCAGATTCATCTGCAAGCGACTCAAGTGCAACAGGCGTTGACGGTTCAAAGGTTGACGTTAGCTACTTCGGTGACGAAGACAACATCAAACTCAAGGTTTGGACTCCTGACGCAACTGTAAGCCTCGTTAAGAAGCAGATTGAAGACTTCAAGGCTCTTTATCCTGAAAAGACATTTGATATCGAAGTTGTTGCACAGGGCGAAAATGATGCTGCAACACAGATCCTCAACGATGCATCTGTTGCTGCTGACGTATTCAGCTTCCCAAGTGACCAGCTCAATAAGCTTGTTGACGCAGGTGTTATTTCTCCTGTAGCTAAGGGCTTCTTAGACTCAGTTACAGCTGCTAACTCTGAGGATACAATTAATGCCGGTAAAATTAGCGATACTCTTTACGCTTATCCGGAAACAAACGATAACGGTTACTACCTCGTTTATGATAACACAGTAGTTACTGAAGATGATACTAAGACACTCGAAGGTATTCTCGCAGCTTGTAAGAAGGCTGGCAAGAAGTTCATCATGGATGCCGGTAACGGTTTCTATGCTTGTACTTTTGCTTACACAGCAGGCGTTAAGACAGACGGTTTTGAAGAAGACGGTATGACTCAGAAGTTCACAGAGTACGATGAGGACGCTGCTGTTAAGACTCTTCAGGCTTTCGCAAGACTCATCAAAGAGTACAAGGGTACATTCCAGGCTCTTGACGTATCAAACATTTCTTCAGGTTTCTCATCAGGTACTTGCGGTGCGGGTATTGACGGTGCTTGGGATACAGCTTCTAACCAGAAAGCTCTCGGCGACAAGTTCGGTGCAGCTAAGCTCCCAACAATCAACGTTGACGGCGAAGACCAGCAGCTCATCTCAATGTTCGGTTACAAGTACATCGGTGTAAACGGTTCTTCAAAGTTCCCTGCTTCATCTCAGATTCTTGCTTACTACCTCTCAGGCGAAGAGTGCCAGCTCCAGAGAGCAGAAGAACTCGGTTGGGGTCCTTCAAACACAACAGTTCAGGGCAACAAGGTTGTAACAGAGAGCACAGTTCTCACAGCAATTGCTGAGCAGGCTAAGAATTCTTGCGTACAGGTTAATATCGCTTCAACATTCTGGGATCCAATGGGCAACCTCGGTAACAAGCTCATCGCTGACGACTGGGATCCGGAAAATGCAGAAGCTACTAAGAAGCTCCTCAACGACACAATCACAAACATTCGTGACGAAGGCTAATAAAAAACAGCTTTAAAGCTTGTTTTTGAATAGTTTATGAGGTTTCGGGGTACTTTGTATTTGCAAAGTGCCCCGAAAAAGAGAATTACGTTTTTCAGACGTACGGACTTTTGTTCGTCGTTTTTACACCAAACGAATAATGTTTTATTATAAGAAAAACGTAAAAAATATTATTAGTTTGGTGTATTATAATAAGAGAGATTTGCAACTTTTTTTGAAGGAGAGCTTATATGACATACGTTGAATATAAACAGCTCAACCCGTTTCAGAGATTTGCCCACAACTTCAAGAAATTTATCGTAAGCATTCCACGCTCGATTGCCAACTTCTTTATCGCAATCGGAAAGGCTATCGTAGGTTTCTTTGTTGGAATCGGCAAAGGCTTCAAAAATTACGGTGTTACCTTTGTAAAAGGTGACTGGGCTACAAAACTTTCCTATATAGTATTTGGTCTCGGTGACATTCACAAGGGCAAATATTACAAGGGAATTTTATTTTTCCTTACAGAAGTGCTTTATGCGCTTTATATGGTTTTCTTTGGCTGGTCTTATTTAAAAGATTTTGGCACACTTGGTACGCGTGTAACTGAAGTAGGATACAACGATCTTGGTATTCCTGTTACTGTATACGGCGATAACTCAATGCTTATCCTGCTTTACTCAGTACTTTCAATTGTAATCACAGTTATTGTATTTGCTGTGTATATTGCAAACATTAAGGATGCTTATCGTCATCAGGTGATGAGAGCTGAAGGCGGAAAGCCAACTTCTCTCAAGCACGATGTAAAGGAGTTCCTTGACGGCAAATATCACATTACACTTCTTTCATTCCCTGTACTTATGATTGGCGTTTTCAATATCCTGCCTCTCATATTTATGATTCTTATTGCATTTACCAACTATGATATGAAGCATATGCCTCCGGGTACACTTTTCGATTGGGTTGGTTTTACAAACTTCGGCGATCTGTTCACAATCGCAGAGGGTGCTAAGAAGGGTGCAACATTCTTGGCGCTCACACAGTGGACTCTCATCTGGGCTGTTGCAGCTACATTCTCAAACTACATACTTGGTATGATTGTTGCTCTTATGATTAACAAGAAGGGCATCAAATTAAAGTCACTTTGGAGAACACTTTTCGTTATCACAATAGCTGTTCCTCAGTTCGTATCACTTCTTCTTATGAGTCAGATGCTTCAGTCAAACGGTGCAATTAACGTATTGATTGAAAAAATCACAGGACAGCCGTGCACCTTCCAATGGCTCAATAGTACGGCGCTGGTGGCAAGGCTTACGGTTATCATAATCAACTGTTGGGTTGGTATTCCTTATACGATTCTGTCAATGTCGGGTATTCTTATGAATATTCCTGAGGATCTTTACGAGTCAGCTCGTATCGACGGTGCAGGTCCTGTAAGAACATTTACAAGCATTACGTTACCGTATATGCTCTTCGTAACAACACCTCAGCTTATCACACAGTTTGTTGGTAATATCAACAACTTCAACGTAATCTACCTTCTCACAGGTGGTGGTCCTTCAACAGAGAACTTCTATCAGGCTGGTTATACCGACATTCTTGTAACATGGTTGTTCAAACTCACGATGAATTCTCAGGACTATGGTCTTGCTGCTGCGATAGGTATTCTTGTATTTATCGTTTGCGCTACGCTCTCGTTGATAGTTTACAACAACTCAAAATCTATGAAGGATGAGGAGGCGTTCTCATGATAAAAAGTTATAAACTCAGAAGAAACGTTGCCAACTTCTTCATTTATGCAATTCTTCTTATTTTAGGTTTGATTTGGATTTCTCCGTTTGTTTACCTTGTAATGCACTCATTCAGAGGCGAAGGTATGGTTGCAGTTAACTACCTTATTCCAAAGGAATGGACATTCCAAAACTATATTGACCTTTTCACAGGTACAGTAAACGGTGAGGCCGGTACGGCACAGCTTGACTTCCCGAGATGGTTCCTTAACACATTTGTAGTTGCTTGCTTCAGCTGTATTATCTCTACTATTTCAGTTCTTGCTGTAAGTTACACATTCAGCCGTCTTAGATTCAGCGCTCGTAAAAAGTTTATGAACGTTGCTATGATTCTCGGTATGTTCCCGGGCTTTATGACAATGATCGCTATCTACTATCTGTTAAAGGCTATGGGTCTTACACAGAATCTTATCGCTCTCGTTATATGCTACAGTTGTGGTGCAGGACTTGGTTTCCAGATTTCAAAGGGATTCTTTGATACGATTCCTCGTGCACTTGATGAAGCTGCAACGATTGACGGTGCTACGAAAAACCAGATTTTCTGGAAAATTATTCTTCCGATGTCAAAGCCAATCGTCGTTTACACTGTTCTCACATCGTTCATAGGACCTTGGACAGACTTCATTCTGGCTAAGATTATTATGGGTGACGCTCAGGAGAATTACACGGTTGCTATCGGTCTTCAAAAGATGATTGATATTAACTTCAAGAACACATACTACAAGCAGTTCCTCGCAGGTTCGGTAGTAGTTGCTGTTCCGATTACACTTCTCTTCCTCAAGATGCAGAAGTATTACGTTGAAGGTGTTACAGCCGGCGGCGTTAAGGGTTAATTTAATATTAAGCTCTTATGGGTGGCAGTCTTTGGCTGCCACCCTTTTTAAAATAGTAAATTTACTAAACACCGCTTGAACTGTGTTTAGTATCACTTTCTTATTGCCCAATAAGGGCAGAAAGGGTATGAAAATATGAAAAAGATTTTATCTTTACTGCTTTGTGCTGTTATGTTAAGTGGTTGTGTGCTCACTGGTTGTACAAGTTCAGAGAGTTCCTCGGACAACGGTTCTTCAAATGCGGAGGATGGAAAAGGCTCCGACCCGATTGAAGGCATAGAGGCGACTGCATCTGATGATAAGTATCGCAACTACTATCAGATTTTTGTTCACTCCTTCTGTGACTCAAACGGTGACGATGTGGGTGACCTTCAGGGTATCATCTCTCAGCTCGATTATCTCAATGACGGTGACCCGAATTCAGGTGATGACCTTGGAATTGACGGTCTTTGGCTTACTCCGATTATGCCTTCAAAGTCGTACCATAAGTATGATGTTGAGGATTATTATGATATAGACCCTGATTTCGGAACCCTTGAGGATTTTGACCAGCTTATAGAAGAGTGCGACAAGCGTGGTATAAAACTCATTATCGACCTTGTTCTCAATCATATTTCTTCAAATCATCCTCTTTATAAAAAGGCTGTTGAAGAGGTGGCAGAAAGCAAACTTGACGGCAATGCCGAATATTTTGAAATACACGAAACATCATATTTTGATTCTGCTACTAAGGTAAATCTTCTTGGCAGTGGTTATGCTTGTGAAGCGAACTTTTCTTCTGAGATGCCTGAGTGGAATCTCAATTCAGAGAAAACCCGAGACGAGTTTGCTAAAATAGCTGAATTCTGGCTCGACAGAGGTGTTGCAGGCTTCAGACTTGATGCTTGCAAATATTATAGTAACAAGGGCACGGACGGAACAGAGTTTCTCAAATGGTTCTACGATACCTGCAAGGAAATCAAGTCCGACGTGTATATGGTTGGCGAAAACTGGACAGACGATTCTGAGATTGAGAATCTTTATGAGTCAGGCATTGACAGTCAGTTCGCTTTCAAATTCTCAAGTTCAAGCGGTGTCATCATTGAAAATATTATGACACAGCAGGGTGCAGGTGTTGTCAAAAAGGCTATGAACTATGACAACAAGATGAAAGAACACAATGAGAACGCAATCAATGCTATGTTCCTTTCAAACCACGATCAGGTAAGAAGCGGTAACGCTCTTGAAAATAAGGGACTTGAAATTCAGAAACTTGCGGCGGCAACTTATATGCTTTTCCCCGGCAACCCGTATATCTATTACGGCGAGGAAATCGGTGTTCTGGCTCCTAACACTACAAACGATGCGGCTTACAGAACTCCGATGATTTTCGACAGTGAAAATCTGCCTACAATCTTTGTAAACGGTATCGGTGATGAGCATGAAGTACCTACATACGGTGGTGTAAAACAGCAGTTGGAGGATAGTGATTCACTGCTTAACTACTACAGAAGAATTATAAAAATCAAAAATCAGAATCCTGAGATTGCAAGAGGACAGATCACAGGACAGCAGGGATTTGATGATAAGCAGATTGGCGCATTCTACACTGAATATGATGATTCAAAACTTCTCATAATTCACAACTTCAACTCAACTGAGAGTAAAGAACTTACAATCACAGATGATATGATTGAAAATGCTGTGGTTCGTGCTGATTTAGTTGCTGAGTCACTCGACAAACACGTTGAACTCAAGGACGGCAAGCTCACACTTCCTCCGTGCTCAACTGTAATTTTAAAATCAGCCGAGTAATTTTAAGTTTTGAGCAGACAGGTTTCCTATAACTCAAATGTCAGTTGACCAATTATTGAATTTATATATTTATAACTGCAACATTGCTTTCATTGATGTTGGGGAGCTGAAAATATTT
>JBGUUJ010000043.1:0-2872 GCA_045133455.1 Ruminococcus sp. | reverse complement strand
AAAATACAATCATCGTTCACGGTTCAGGCGACAAGGACGCAATCAAGGGCAGAGTTGCACAGATCAGACAGCAGATTGAAGTTACAACATCAGACTTTGACCGTGAAAAGCTTCAGGAACGTCTTGCAAAGCTTGCAGGCGGTGTTGCAGTAATCAAGGTTGGCGCAGCTACTGAAATCGAAATGAAGGAGAAGAAGCTCCGCATTGAAGATGCTCTTGCGGCAACAAAGGCAGCAGTTGAAGAAGGTATCGTAGCAGGCGGTGGTATCGCTTGTATGAACGCTATCCCTGCTGTAGCTGAGTTTGTAGACACACTTGAAGGTGACGAAAAGACAGGCGCAAAGATTGTTCTCAAGTCACTTGAAGAACCTCTCCGTCAGATTGCAGCAAATGCAGGTCTTGAGGGTAGTGTAATCGCTGAAAATGTTAAGAAGGCTAACAAGGTTGGTTACGGTTTTAACGCTCTCACAGAAGAGTATACTGATATGGTATCAGCTGGTATCGTAGACCCGACAAAGGTAACACGTTCGGCACTCCAGAACGCATCATCAGTAGCAGCTATGGTACTCACAACCGAGTCACTCGTAGCAGATATCAAGGAGCCTGCTGTACCTGCAGCTCCTGTGGCACCTGATATGGGCGGAATGTATTAATTTTAAATATATAAATATTTTAGCAAGGGTAAAGCGTTGTGCAATGCCCTTGCTTTTTCTTTGTCAGTATATTATAATAATTTAGTATGTAGGGGACAGAATGTCTGACGTCCCGCAATTATATATATTTCAGCAGGTGAATTTCTATGAAAATAAAAGAAGATTTCTTACTCAGAAAAGTTGCAGATTCATATGTAGTAGTGCCCGTAAATCGAATGACACTTGATTTTAACGGAATTATTAACCTCAATGAAACAGGTGCATTTCTTTTCGGACTTTTGCAGAACGGAGCAGAGAAGGAAGAGCTAATCTCAAAACTGCTTGATGAATATGAGGTAACACCCGAAAAAGCTTCAAATGATGTGGATTTATTCATTTCCAAGGTAAAGGAAGCTGATATCCTTGAATAAAGAAGTTTCAATGGACGATATCATCGGCATATTGACAGAAAAGCTTGAAAGCGGAGGAACAGTAACTTTCACTCCGAGGGGAAAAAGTATGCTTCCGATGCTCAGAGACGGAGAAGACGTTGTTGTGCTTTCAAAACCTCAGGGCAGACTTCATCTTTTTGATGTTCCGTTGTACAGACGCAGTAACGGAGTGTATGTATTGCATAGAATCGTTGATTTTGACGCTGACGGAAGTTATGTGATGTGCGGTGACAATCAGTTTGAGTATGAACACGGAATAAAAGACGAGAACATAATTGCGGTTGTTACAGCATTTTATCGCAAGGGGAAAACATATCGTGCTGATTCGTTGAGATACAGATTATATGTTAATTTTTGGTATTATACACGTTTTTTCAGACGTGCATACAATTTCGCAAAGAACAGAACATCACGACTGTTGGGAAGAGGAATAAAGAAGAAAAATGAAGAAAACTCTGTCACAGAATGAAAAGAAAATATGTGAATATTTAATCAAATTGTTGGCTTCTGCAGTAAACCAAACCAAGGTTCCTGTGCCGTATGAGGGTATAAATTGGTCACATCTGTATTCTTATGCAAAACAATGCAGTGTCAGTTCAATTATGGCAAATACCATTCTGAACCTTCCGAAAGACTTCCTTCCTGAACAAGACATTCTGAATAAGCTTCGCAACGAAATTAATATGCAGATACTTATCGATAGCAATATAAGTTACGAAACTGAAAAACTGCTCAGAACTTTTGAAGAATACAAGCTTAAAAATTTGCCATTAAAGGGATATTTTATGAAAATGGAATATCCAAGATCTGATTTTCGTTCCGTAAGTGATGTAGATATTCTTTTTGACAGGAATGAGGTTGAACTTCTCCGAAAAGCGTGTGAAAGTGCAGGGTACGAATTCCTTCATAATGATGAAAGCCAGTATCATTTCCGAAAAGCTCCGTATATGTATGTAGAAATGCACGCTGAATTGTCGAGAGAGTGCGATTTTTATCATAATGATATAAGAAATCAGCTTGACAATTCATATAAGAGAGAGGGATATGAGTATTCCTACAATATGAGTATAGAAGATTATTATGTTTTTATGCTGTTGCATAATTCTACCCATTTCAGAATAGGAGGAATGAGTATCAGAATGATGCTTGATACTTATGTTTTCTATCGTAATCACCATAATGAATTTGATTATGACTATCTTAACAAGCGATTACAAGTGTTTAGACTTGAGAAATTTGAAGAGAAAGTCAGAACTCTTGCTTATAGATGGTTTTCATCAACAGAACCTGAGATGAAATTCGATGATTTTGAAATCTATATTCTTTTGAGCGCAACATTAGGCAGAGTAGATGCAGGAGTTATGATAAGTTCGCATAAAAACATAAAAAAAGCAGAGAGCGAAGGTAGAAAATGCTCGAAATTTTCATACCTCATAAAGTCTGTATGTCCGAACAAAACAAAAATGCAAGTTGATTATCCATATCTTAAAAAATATCCGTTTCTGTTGCCATACACCTGGATTTGTATGTGGTGCAGAAGATTTTTTATTGATAAGAACGCAAGTATAAAAAGAGGATTAAAAAACAGATTTTCATACACTGATGAGGATGTGAATTATTTTAAAGGTGTTTTAAATGAAGTCGGCTTTGATGATTTCAATTAAAAACGGCTAATCTCCGTTTTGAGAGATTAGCCGTTATCTTATTTATTTGATTTGTTAAAAAATCGTTTAACTTTTTCAAGTCTGAAATTGTAAAGCTGGCTTAAACCGAAAGCACAGACAGGAA
>JBGUUJ010000042.1:0-7711 GCA_045133455.1 Ruminococcus sp. | reverse complement strand
TAAATTATATCAACCTGTCTACTCGAATTGGATGCAACGTCACGTTGCCGAGGCACTCGCTTTTTTATACGGGAAATTCCGTATATATTATATCGTTGTATCGGCTGAATTTAATCTCAGCAATTATTGCCACAATAAGCCGTCAAAAAGTCATTAAAACGCACTGCAAAAGGCTATAGAAATAATTGACTTTGCATAATTTTAACATTATAATTATTATAAGATATTTTATCGTTTTTCGGACATATAGTAATATTCTGTCACATTTAAAAAGTAGTGTGATGCCGTATTTTTACAAAACAAAAAAGCGGGTGCCTCGCACGCATTTCGGGCAGACAGCTTCATCTTTTTATTTCGTTACAGATGTTGATATTTTATCAAGACTTTACTTCTCGACAATAACAACTTCTGTTGGTGAAGTTTTATCAATCCTTCTGTGCCCGAGCGTGACCGAGCAGTTTCTTATAAAATAAAAAAGCAATCATTTCTGACTGCTCATCAATGACTGCTTTTCTATTGCTCGCAAATTAATAAATACCGAATAACCAAAGTATAATATCTCTTAACATTTTTTACTCCTCCTTAACTATTTTTCAATTCGCACTTAAAAAATAGCAGAGGTTTCGCCTGGATTTAATATACCTTGGAGCGAACAACCCCATTTTGAGGAGTGAAATACAACGCAGGTGATCTTATGTATGTAGCTTTATGTGATGACGATTATTTTATAATCGACAGTCTGAAGAAACTGCTTTTTGAGTATGCAAAACATAATCGTATTGCTATGACAATTGACTCGTATTCAGACGGCTGTTCACTTCTGAATTCTCAGAAAAACTACGACTTTATCATTCTTGATTACGAAATGGGTGAAATAAACGGATTACAGACTGCAAAAGTACTTCGTCAGAATAACTCAATTTCCACTATAATGTTTCTGACAAGCTATCCGCAATTTATGATTGACGCATTTGAAGTGAACACTTTCAGGTTTCTGCTTAAACCTATCGATAAAAGCAAACTGTTCAAGGCACTTGATGACTATGTGTGTATTGCAAACTCAAATTTTCCGATTACTGTTATTCAGAACAAGGAGCTCATAAAAATTGAAAGCAGTAGTATCTGTTATATTGAAGCCGACGGAAAATACAGTAACATTCACCTTAAAGACCAAATTATGCATTGTTCAAAAACGCTGTCAGGTGTTGTAAAGCTTCTGCCTCAATATTGTTTTGTGAAAACCCACCGTTCATATGTAGTTAATCTTCATTATGTAAAGTCATACACTACAGACACCGTTTATCTTACAAACAATGAAACGGCTTATATGAGCAAGACTTACTATAAACCGTTTCAGATGTCATATATGAATTTTCTGGACAAATACTATGTGAGGCTGTAATTATGAACTTTTTTTCAATAGCCGAATACATAATAGGGCTTTTATCAATTTATGCTTTTATAAATACTTTTTTTAAGATAAAAAGCTACAGAATGTTTGCTGTTTTCAGCATAATAATTCCTGCTGTGTCATCGCTGATTTACTTTCTTATTGACACTCGTTCCAATTTCGGAATTTCTGCGATAGTTTTATTTTTAGGACTGACTTTTCTGCCCTGCACCATTAAAGGGGTCAAGAAATATTATCTTTTATTTACCTCCGTTTTGTTTTCGGGGCTAATCTTCTTTATCTCCTCAATTTTCCCGTTGGTTATGTCGATTATCGACAAGACTCTTGATTCGCAGACCGACCGATTTCTGACGTTTTTATCAAACGTATTTGCTATGGTGATATTCATAGTTCTGATGACATTATTGAAAAGTGAAACCCGAACATTTATATTAGCCGTTTCAAAAATGACAATTGCATTAATTACGGCGTTTCTGTATATCGGAGGTTTTCTCAATCTTCTCGGTACAATTATCGACTCATCGCAGGACTATAAGATAATCATTCTGAAAATTACAATTTTACTTGTATCGTTTATTTTTACATTATCAATTCCCGTGCTGTCCTATAATCAGATAAAAAAGAATCAGTATATGTATAAAAATAAACTTTACGAACAACAGCTCAATGCACAGCTTGATTACTATCAGAGCATTGCAAAATCAGGTTATGAGCTGAGAAAACTGCGTCACGATTATAATAACCTTTCAATCGGAATGAAAAGTTTGATAAAAGACAACAGGCACAATGACGCTTTACAGCTTCTTGATAAGTATGACAATCAAATTATCAGTTCATTCAATATTCTCTATAACACAGGCTGTGACATTGCCGATGCCATTCTGACTGACAAACAGCAGAAAGCAAACGAAAACATAAAAATCACATTCGAGGGTAATCTTAAAAACATCACAACAGATAATCTCGACATTTGTGTTCTGCTCAACAACACTCTGGATATTGCCGTAATATTATCGGAAAATTGTGACAGTTCGGCAAAACAGCACATTGCTGTCAAGTCTACGTTTATCCGTAAGTTTTTATTTTACGAAATTACGGCTCCGATAAACGACAACATCGGAAAAGAAAGAGAAGAGGCAACCGAACACAATCCGGCGTTCTGCACACTTCAAAGTCTGGTCAAGAAAAACGACGGCATAATGGAAACATCGTGCATAGATAACAGATTCAGAATCAATATAAAATATGCCTGCTGACAGCGTGTTACCGCCTTTTTACGTTATAGGAAATTGCTCGGCCACGTTCGGGCACAGAAGTCTTGATAAAAAAACAACAACTGTAACGAAATAAAAACACCCTATGCATTATCTGCATAGGGTGTTTTCTATATAATAGAGGATTAGACTTATACTTTAAATTAGTTAGCAACATACATCTGTTTGTAGGGGTTCTTGCTGTCAGGTGTAATTATTGTAAACTGCGAGTTCAATACTTCTTTTACGTCATAACCGAACTGTTCGCAGTATTCGGAAATATAATCGTTGATTTCGGAAAGTTCTTCGTTGGTTGCAATTCTTGCGGTAACCTGTTGAGGAAACTTGATGTCAGTGCAGTCGCCACGTAGGAACATCTTTCCGCCATGCATACCTGTGCATGGGTAGTTGCCCACAATGCGCTTGTCATTTGCTTCAAGACCGAGGACTATAATAATTCCGCCAGCCTGATATTCGCCTAAAAAGCTTCCTGCAACTCCGCCGATTACCATAACAGGCACTTTTTCTTTGTAAGCCTTCATATGAATTCCTGCACGATAGCCTGCATTGCCCTTTACAAGAATTCTGCCGCCACGCATTGCATAGCCTGCGGCATCGCCGATGTTGCCGTGAATTACAATCTGACCTTCGTTCATAGTATCACCTACAGCGTCCTGAGCGTTGGCATTTACCGTGATTGAGGCACCATTGAGGTATGCTCCGAGAGCGTTACCCGGAACACCGTCAATTTCAATGGCACGGCGTGACATTCCTGCGGCAATAAATCTCTGACCGCAGCAACCTGTGATTTTGCAGTCGCCTTTGGATTCTCTTAACAGGTTATTTACATCTTTATAGTCAAGGTTTGTAACGTTTATAACCATAGTTTATACTACACCTCCGAACTTAGCTTTACGACCTTCCGCTGAAAATGCCGCAAAGGTTGTAACTTTCTTCAATAAATCAAAATCAATGCTGTTAAGCGGTGTTTTTTCACGGATAAGAGCTGTGTAGATGCCTGCTCTGTCGGTGTTGCCGATTAAAATATATCCTGTGAGAAGTCCGTCACGGGTAAACATTCTTTTCAGAGTGTTTTCCGTCTTTTCTTCATACATTTCTCCGCCCTCTGATTCACCGTAGTAACTGCCTGCCGTCATTGCGTGCAAGCCGAAGAAACCGATTGAGTTCATCGGAATGGCATTGTCGAATACTTCGTCTCCGCCAGCCATATTCACGCCTGCACAGTGTCCCTGCATATAAGCGTTAGGGAGAATAGCAAGCACTCTCTTGCCTCCAAAGGAGATATCTTCGCCCTCGGTGCAGTCACCTGATGCGTATATGTCGGAAATAGTTGTTTCCATACGATTGTTGATTATAATGCCTCGGTTTACTTCACCGCCGATGTCACTTACAAGTTTTGTGTTTGCACGGACACCTACTGCAAGTACGAGAACATCAAAATCTACAGTTTTACCGCTTTTCATATAAGCTTTATTTTTGTCAAAACGCTCTGCGCTGTCGCCAAGCAAAAAGCTGATTCCGTGTGCTTCAAGATGTTTTTGCATCATTAAAGCACATTCGTTGTCGAGAATACTCGACAGCACACGGTCAGCAAGGTCACATACTGTGATGTCTGAAACCCTGTCTTTCAAGCCCTCGGCACATTTTAAGCCGATAAGACCTGCACCGATAATAAGAACCTTTGAGTTTTTATTTACAGCTTCTTCAAGAGCAAGAGTGTCGTCAATAGTCATAAATGAGAACTTCTTCTCAACGCTGTCAAGTCCTGAGAAAGGAGGAACAAATGGTGTTGAACCTGTTGCAACGCAGACAGAAGTGTAGGGCAGAACAGTGTTGTCGTCGAGGACTACTGTTTTTTCATCGTTATTGATTTTTACTGCCTTTTTGCCGTAAATTACTTCACAACCCATTTTCTCGTAATAGTCGTCACTGCGGTATTTCATTCTTTCAAGGTCTGTCTTACCCTCAAGATAATAGGAGATTAGGGGACGGCAGTAAACGGCGTGCTTTTCTTCCGAAACTACAACAATCTTGCTTTCACTGTCTGCACTTCGGATACCTTCGATACAGCCTGTGGCGGCAACACCGTTTCCGATAATAACATACTGTTTCATTTGCTCTCACCTCTCTTCGTAAACAATCGCTCTGTTCGGACAGCCTTTTACGCAAGCAGGCTCTCCGCATGAATTTTCAAGACATAATTCACATTTCTGTACAGCACCGTGTTCGCCCTGTGCCAATGCACCGTAAGGGCAGACAAGAATACAGGTAAGACATCCGACACATTTGTCGTGGTCAATGCAGACTGCATCGCCCTTTCTTGAAAGGGCGCCTGAAATACAGCTTTTAATACAAATCGGGTCTGTACAGTGACGGCAGGAGAGCGCAAAATTTACGCTTTCCGTGCCTTCTACCCTGATTCTCGGGTAAATCGGCTTGCCCTTGAGTGCTTTTACAATATCGGTTTCGCCTGAATTTGCAAAGGCGCAGTTGTATTCGCATAAATGACATCCGAGACACCATTCTTCATTTACATATACTCGTTTCATATATTATCACTCTCCTGCGTGGGAAATACCGAGTATTTCAAGTTCTTTTTCTGTCAATCCGATACCACGAAGCATAAGACGGTTGCCTCGGAGTGATTCAATAGAGTTGATACCCATACCGCCCATAAGCTCTTTGATTTCGTGTTTCCAGGCAGTTATAAGGTTAACAAGACGTTCACTTCCTATGTTTGGATTGAGTCTTTTTACGAGTTCGGGACGCTGAGTAGCGATACCCCAGTTGCACTTACCGGTTTGACAGGTACGGCAAAGGTGACAGCCGAGTGCCAGAAGAGCCGCTGTAGCCACATAGCAGGCATCTGCACCGAGTGCGATTGCCTTTACAACGTCCGATGCACAGCGGATACTGCCACCGACAACGAGAGAAACGTTGTTTCTGATACCCTCGTCACGGAGTCGCTGGTCAACCGACGCAAGTGCAAGTTCAATCGGAATACCGACGTTGTCACGGATTCTTGTAGGTGCGGCACCTGTACCGCCACGGAAACCGTCGATTGCAATGATATCTGCACCGCTTCGTGCGATACCGCTTGCAATTGCGGCAATGTTATGAACAGCCGCAACCTTTACGATTACAGGCTTTTTATACTCAGTAGCTTCTTTCAGCGAGAAAACAAGCTGACGTAAATCTTCGATAGAATAGATATCGTGGTGAGGTGCAGGGGAGATTGCGTCTGAACCTTCGGGAATCATTCTTGTACGGGAAACGTCGCCTACGATTTTTGCACCCGGAAGGTGTCCGCCGATACCCGGCTTTGCGCCCTGACCCATTTTGATTTCAACAGCGGCACCGGCTTCAAGGTAATCCTTGTGAACACCGAAACGTCCCGATGCAACCTGAACAATAGTGTTTTCGCCGTAGCAGTAGAAATCTTCGTGCAGACCGCCTTCACCTGTGTTATAGAGAATACCAAGCTCTGTTGCGGCTCTTGCAAGTGATTCGTGAGCATTGTAGCTGATAGAACCGTAGCTCATTGCAGAGAACATAAGCGGTAATGAAAGTTCAAGTTGCGGAGAAAGTTCGCACTTTAAGTTGCCGTTTTCGTCACGGCTTACTCTCTCAGGCTTCTTGCCGAGGAAAACTCGTGTTTCCATAGGCTCTCTGAGAGGGTCGATTGGAGGGTTTGTTACCTGAGATGCATTGATAAGGATTTTATCCCAGTATACAGGTAACGGCTTTGGATTACCCATTGATGAAAGAAGTACACCACCGCTGTTTGCCTGCTTGTAGACTTCCTTGATAGTATCGTTCTGCCAGTTGGCATTTTCTCTGAAAGCACAGTCGCTCTTTACAATTTTCAACGCTCTTGTCGGACACAGTGATACGCAACGCTGACAGTTAACGCACTTTGATTCATCACTCAACAAAATTCCTCTTTCAGCATCAAAGCGGTGTACTTCGTTTGCACATTGTCGTTCGCATACTCTGCACCCGATGCATCGGTTATCGTTTCTGACAACCTCAAACTCGGGATATATAAATTCAATACTCATCAGAATGCACCGTCCTTTACTTTTACTATTACAGGTTCTCCGCCTGCGGGAGCATAAATATTTTCAGCCTTCGGTTCCATTACGCGTATAGCGGCTTCTTCACTGGCAATGAACACCTTGTCGTCCTTTTCTCCGACTACCATTGAACGGAGCTTCAATCGGTCATTGAGAGCCATAAGTCCGCCGTCAAAGCCGAATACAATTGAGAAAGGACCTGTGATAAGCATACCTGAGAATGCCGTGCGCAGGAATGTAAGTTTCTTGCGTTCCTCTTCGTCTTTTGAAGCAATTGTACTCCAGAACGGAGCCGCAATAACGCTTGACGCCTCTTCAAGTGTGAGTCCCTGAACACGGAGGAGATAGTCCATAATATATGTAATAACCTCGGTGTCTGTCTGAAGAGTACATTTATAGCCGAACATTTCTATAAAACGACGGTTTGCATCGTATGATGAGATTTCACCGTTGTGAACTATTGAATAATCAAGCAATGTAAACGGATGAGCACCGCCCCACCAGCCGGGAGTATTTGTAGGATAACGTCCGTGTGCTGTCCATGAATAACCCTGATATTCTTCAAGCTTGTAGAACACACCGACATCTTCAGGAAAGCCTACAGCCTTGAAGGCACCCATATTCTTTCCGCTTGAAAATACATATGCGCCCTTCATTTCGGTGTTAATTTTCATAACTGATCTTGCAACAAATTCCTTTTCGTCGAGCTGTAGTGATGCGAGAACTGACTTGAGAGGAGAAACAAAATATCTCCATATAATAGGTTCGTCCGTAATAGCAGGAATTTTTCTTGTAGGAATGAGGTCGGATTTTACAATTTCAAATCTTTCTTTTAAAAATTGTTCACAGTTCTTTCTTGTGGCACGGTCATTATAGAAAAGATGAAATGCGTAAAAATCCTTATATTCAGGATAGATGCCGTAGCCTGCAAAACCGCCTCCGAGACCGTT
>JBGUUJ010000041.1:0-3575 GCA_045133455.1 Ruminococcus sp. | reverse complement strand
TGCGACACATCAAATATATTGTCGTAGGGAATATATTTGGAAATGATATAAATACTAAAATCCGAAAACATAAATATAATCAGCAGTGCAATCGGTATGCCGATTCCTGTCAGAATAAACTGTAAATATTTCATTGGGATTAAATTAATTGAACGCAGAAAATAGTTTTCTTTAAGATTGTCCTTTATCTCATTTAAAAAATTTCTGCAAAGCAGAAACCATACTTTTAAAGCAATCACACTGAAACCTATAAACATAACAAGAAACAGTATATGCTCAAAAGTATGTATTACTTTTGCTTTTTCTGAAAAGTTTACGGAATGATACTGACTTAAATCCATTTGCTCAATTAAGGATGCAGACGGTGAATCATTTGCATATGTTATTGTATTAATGCTTAGATTTTCATGATTGTCAACAACTGTATATGGAATATAAATTCTCTGCTTGCCATCTTTTGAAATATCATTTACAAGCCCTTCGCTTTCTTTGTAAACATCTGTTATTCTGTATTTTGTATTATTAAATTCAATATCTTTGTTTTCTGCGTCTGTGCTAAAAAATAATCTAAGTGCAAGGCTGTCACTGATTATAACAACCTTGTCTCTGCTTATAATATCATCTTTTGTTATTCCGTTTTCTGTAAGATTCATAACGCTGAGGTAATTTTCATTGACAAGCACGGGAATAACCGTTTCTTCCTTGATTTTTATTTCCTCAAGCTCACAACAGAAGGAAACTCCATTTTTTGAAATTCTCTCAAAGAGTTTTTCCATATCACTGATTACAACAGGTTCTGTTTCCGATTTCAAATTGTAATTCAATATAGTTGAGTTTGGCAATTGTTCTGTCGCATTAACAGTAAAATAAAAGAAACTTACGGATATCAGAACAAGAGGAATTATTATGAGCAAAATTTTTTTAATCATTGCTACTCCTCCTCAACAAATACTCTGTCACCGTCTGAAATACTTTTTGAAACATTATACACAATCTGCATATCATTAAAGAGATCTTCGGAAGTTACTTCGTAATACAAGTCATCGCTGTCAAGGATATTCACCGACACAGAGTTTACGGTTGTATCTCCGCTGTCATCTGTAAAAATCACAAATACACTTCCGCTCTCCCCTATAGTTTCTACCGATGAAACAGGCAAAAGATATTTTGTGTGCATAGTATCTGTGTTTTCAGACAGACTGCCTGTCATTATATTTGCAACCTTTACTTTTGGCAAAAGCATATTATCAATAGTCTTTGAAAAATATGTAAGAAATCCTATCACAATAAAAAATACTATTCCAAACTTTATCGTATATTTTTTCAGTTTATTAAGTTTCATATTGCACCTCACTTTTCGGAATCAGAAAATGACAAATCAATATCCTTGTGACCGTAGAAATATATCAGCAATGCAGGAATCATAAACATAACTGAACAAGCAAAAATCACTCCGTAATCAAAGCTTCCTATATCAGAAAGTCCTGCTGAAAGCGGATACATTGCACTTTCATCAAAATAGATAAGCGGTTGCTCAACAACATTCCAATTGTCTATAAAACAAAGCAGAACAAGAGTTACAAGCCCTCCCTTTATCTGCGGAAATATAATCTTTGTGAACACCCTGAAATTTGACGCACCGTCAATTTTAGCTGCTTCAATTGTTGAGTCGGGAATATATTTTATACTCTGTCGCAGAAGGCAGATTCCGAACGCTGAAAATGTTCCCGGAAGTATAACTGACAGGAAGTTGTTGAGCAGATTCAGATTATCAAGTACCATATAACTCGGAACAAGAGTAACCTGCAACGGCAAAATTAGCAAAATTATATAAGCAAAAAAGAGCTTATCTCTGAACGGAAATTTAAGCTTCGCAAATGCAAATGCCGCAAGTGAGGAAACTATCGTCTGACCAACGACTGTAGGTATCGTTATTATCACTGAATTCCAGAATTTCAGAAGATATTCCGGACGGCGAAAAAACACCTGATAATACTGTTCTAACGAGAACATCTCCGGAATGAGTTTTATTTGTTTATACTCACTGTTTGCGAAATCAAGAGTTTTAACTATTTCTGAGTCTGACATAAAAGAGTTTGCTAACAGATACACGACAGGAAACAGAAGTATGGCTGTTATCAGAAATAAAAGTATGTATTTTATGGTTTTCATTGCAATCACCTAATCTGAATAGTTGTGTTTTCTTTCATACACGAAAAAGACAAGCAGAATCAGGATTATAAACACTGATAATATTATTGATGCTGATGATAACCTTGGATAATTAAGGTTGTAGTAATTGTTATTTATAAAATTCTGCAAAAAGTATACATTCTCATCAGGATAATCTCCGAACAAGGCAAACACCTCACGAAAGATTTTAAATGAATATATAATCTCCATAAGAAACACAAAGAATGTAGTCGGCGCAATCATCGGAATTGTGATTTTTCTCACTGTTTGAAGTGAGTTTGCACCGTCAAGTCTTGCACTCTCATATAGCGATGTCGGAATATTTGCAAGTCCCGTTGTGAACAACAATACGCAGAATCCGCAGTATTTCCACACATAGATCACGATAATCATTATCATTGAAAACTCTGAATTAAAAAATCTGATAGTATCAAATCCGAGTAAATTTAGAAATCCGTTTACCGCCCCGTTATCATCAAATATCACCTGCCACACACAGATAAGCGATGCTGTGGGCACCACAACGGGAATCAGAAACGAACTTCTGAAAAACGATGAAATCCTCTTGAATGAATTCAGAAACAGTGCAATCAGGAATGATACAACCATAAGCAGAGGCACGGCAATCAGAGTAAATATTACAGTATTTTTTAGAGCAAGCAGAAATGTGTTATTCTGAAAAAGTGATATGTAATTTGAAAAACCTGCAAAGTTATTTCCTATAAACAAGCTGTTTACAAAACAAATTATGTACGGCACGATGTAAAAAACTGTTATTCCTGCAAGGGATGGCAGTATAAACAAAAATGCAACAATTGAGTCTTTTCTTTTTCTTGTCATAATACCTCCTACTCATTAAGGTAAATTTCTGTTGCTGATGTGAGTTGTCTGATAAATTTATCTTTTGAAATTCTTTCGTCAAGATAATCTTCAATTATATTTCCTACTACTTTTCTTGAATAGTAGCTTTCGTATGTATCAGTGTAAAGCCTGCATTTATTGGCGTTTCTGACTAAGTCTATATATGACTGCATATACTCATTGTCTGTGCCGTTAATGTATTTGTTTTCGTCATCATAGGCAAAATTTGATGCAATCTCAATTGCGTGTTCAAACTCAGTATTATTCACAGGATGAGAAATACCGCCCATTGCCCATAGATTGGAATTCTCTTTGTTTCCGCAAAAATATTGTTGTGAATCATCACTTAGAAGATATTTTATAAATTCAAGCGCCTTGTCTGAATGTTTGGAATTGGAATTAACAGCAACTCCAAACTGAATTTCTGCAACTATATCTTCTTCACTTTTATTAAAGCCGCTGTATATAATACATTTATTACCATTAAGCTCTGTGGTGTGGTTTATTGATGCTATCGACCT
>JBGUUJ010000040.1:0-13232 GCA_045133455.1 Ruminococcus sp. | reverse complement strand
TGCCGCAGGATTTTGCGAGCCAAAGCACTCGGGCAGTCGGTAAAGTACGCACATTGCCGATACCGATACGAGAAAGAGGGATAATGTCGCTTTCGCTGTTTTGAGTAATTTTCCTTGCTTTTTCAAAAAATCACCTGCTTCATACTATATATATGCCAATGATTTTTTTGTATGCTTAGGATTACATAAGCGAAATCAGGTCGGGCAAATCAAATTCATTCTGCAAAGCCCCGTTGAGTGCAAAAGAAATCAGCCTTGAGGCTCTTTCGGTGAGCAGGTCAATTTCTCTCGGAATCACAACCATTTGTCTGCCGTCGGGCGATATCTGCCTTTTCGTCCTTTGGGTGCAGTCACCGTCAAGTAAATCGCTTGCAAGCGTCTGCACGTCAACTACTGTAGGAACTCCGATTGCAATTACAGGAACACCGATTGTTTCCTTGTTTATTTTCGTGCGGTTGTTTCCGACTCCTGCACCCGGCGAAATCCCCGTGTCACTTATCTGTAGAGTACAACCGAGCCTCTCGAGTTTTCTTGATGCAAGGGCATCAATCGCTACGACCGCATTGGGACGGATTCTGCGAACCACGCTTAAAATATACTCACCTGTTTCAATGCCTGTCTGTCCTGTCACACCTGTCTGCATAACTGCAACAGGGCGAAGTTTGTCAAGTCCCGTACTTCGTGCAAGCTCGCCTGTTATATGACGTGTTGCAAGTACTCTTAAGCTTGTTTTCGGTCCGAGTGAATCAGGTGTAATTTCCATATTTCCCAATCCTACGACAAGCACAAGTCCGTGAACGGGAAGCAGACGTCTGATTTCCGTTCCGATAGTGACAAGTCTTTCGTCTGTTTCTGTAAAATTATCTGTCAGTGACGGAAGTTCAACCGTGATGTACGTTCCGATCTCCTTGCCGAGTGCCTGTTTAGCCTTCTGATTTTTCACCGTGAGTCTTGAAATTTCAAGTCCGTTTTCTTTATAGGACTTGTATTCAACACCTGCTACATGTTCGCCTGCAATCTCTCTTGCCTCAACGGCAAGGTCTGTCCTCAGTTGCATACTATTACTCCTTTGAATCTGCGGTATTACCTATATTATTCTTCAAAAAATGGCTGTATATTCTTTACATTAATTTTCATTTTTGATATAATTTTATAAATATAAATTCAGGAGTAATGCTTATGAAAAAATTATCTGTTCTAAAAACAGTTTCGGTTATAGTTGTAATAAGCTGTATTCTCTCAACAACTTCAACAGGTTTTTTCGCTGCCGTAGTTGATGAAAATGAATTCGTCTCGGCACAAAACACATCAGAATCCGTTTCATCAATAACCCTGCCCACAAAATACAGTTCAAACGGACTCGGCTATGTCACCCCTGTCAAAAGTCAGCTATACAGCGATTGCTGGGCTTACGGCGGACTTGCAACGTTTGAGTCAAAGCTTCTGCGTGAAGGCTACGCAATTGAAAGTATGTCAGTTAATCACCTCAACGCATGGGCAACAAAGCGTAACAACGGCACAGGCTGGCAGAGAACTCCATTCGGAGACGGCTACGCTGAAATAACCCTCGGTTACCTGACCTCGTGGCAGGGAGGTGCTGAGGAATCCGATGCAGGTGAAATCACGCTTTCAACAAGTATACAAGGAGATGATATTGACACAACCCTTGCAAAATACGGTACAACGGCGGTTGAATATCTTGACAGTACAGATACTGATGCTATCAAAAGAGCTATTATGGAAAACGGCGGTGTTTACTCGGCATACGCAAGTTCGGCAAGCTGTCTGAGTCAGGATAAACTTTCATACTATATGCCCGAAAGCTACAGCGGTGCATACACAGGTCACGCAATTGAAATTGTGGGTTGGAACGACAACTATTCCACAAGCAAATTCAGCGGAAGTGCCGGTGCACCTACAAAATCAGGTGCTTGGCTTGTAAAAAACAGCTGGGGCGATTACAACTCACTGGGCGGATATTTTTGGATTTCTTACGAGGACAAATTTATTTTCGGAAGCAAATACAAGCCTTCGTATTCAATTAAATCCGTGGAAATTATCGACGAAAGCAAAAAACTTGTTCAGAACGAAATCTATGGTGCTACATATGAGTTCGGTTATGTCCAGAAGAACGAAATGACATACATTAATAAGTTTGATTTTTCAGGCGATTACCGCACACTCGATAAAATTATTTTTGAAACTACCTGCAAAAATGCCGACTACACCCTGTATTATGTGCCGAGTGACGACAATTCTGTTCCGACAACTGACAAAACTCAGTGGATATTCCTCGGCGAAGGCACTGTTGACTATTCAGGATACATCTGCGCAGATATCCTGGACTGTTATCTGCCGTCAGGGGAGGGTTCTATAGCCGTAACGATAAGCTCTGACGACTCTACAGCCACCATCGGTGTAGGCGAATGGCTGAGAACAACAGAAGGTATCTATAAATTTGTCAACGATTCGCAGTACGGTGACAGCTATATTTATTACGATGACACAATGAGCGACTTGCTCGACTGGTACAAAATCAACAATAACGATGACATTGGCGGAACATTTGTAATCAAGGCTGTAACGACAAATAACGGACCTCAAGTCACATTGCTCGGTGATGCAAACCTTGACGGTCAGGTAAATATTGTTGATGCAACTTTGATTCAGAAACACTCAATCGGACTCATTGAACTTACTGACGTTACCCTTTTGAATGCAGACTATGATCAGAACGGTGTAATCAACGTTACAGATGCAACGGCAATTCAGAAAGCAATCGCAGGAATTGTTTGATAACTCTATTTCATACAAAACAAAAAGGCAGAGTTTTCACTCTGCCTTTAGTTATGTAGATTTAATTACTGTAGATTTAATTACTTGAAAAATCCGTCGAGGTAAGTTAATTTACCGATAACAGGAAGTTCCTTGTACTTGCCCTGAGCAGCGTTTACGATACCTACGATCATAAGTGCTATGAATACAAGGCTGCCGAGTGCGAGGATAATTGAAACAATTGATGCAACAGGGTGCGGAGCTGTGTACCAGAAGTAAGTTGTAGGTCTGAAAATTGCGCCTACGATAGCGTTGATAATGATTGTAAGAATGCTGTAAGCAACTGAAGGAAGGATTACAAGCAAGCCCTGCTTTGTGTGATAACGAGCAAATTTAGAATCCTTTGCTGCGAAAATCGGGATGAGTACGAGAATACCGATATAAGCAAGTACCGCATAAACCTTGTTCTGCTTGATATCAGCCTCATCAGACATCATCGGCTGAGCATTGGTAGCGTTCGGCTGCTGATACTGCTGAGCATTAAAATTGTTTGTCTGCTGTGGTGCTGCGCCCTGAGCAGGTGTTCCGCATGAAGAACAGAATGTTGCACCCTCAGGAAGGTTTGAACCACATTTGCTGCAAAATGGCATATTGTTCTACTCCTTTAAAATGTACATTATAAGTGATTTATATATCAATCACTTACTACTAAATTATATATTTTTTTCGACACCTTGTCAATTAATATACAAAATATTGTAGTGAATAATAGTTTTTCCTCGAAAAAACACTGATTTCTTGTTATTTTATGCAAGAAAGAAATCTACGCTGAATTTCGATTAAAATTAAACTTTTAACGTTTTTTGAATAAAATTTAATGTTTTTCGTTAAAAAGTAGTTGACAAACATTAAAACATGTGTTATAGTAACATCATCAAAGCCGGTTTGATACAGAAATAACATTTTCGGAGGTTTCAATTATGAAAGGGTTAAACAAATTTGTATTGGTAATGGCAAAAGCACTTGAAGTTTTACACTGGGCAGGTTCTGCACTTATGGTTGTAGCTCTCACCTGTTCATTAGTTGCAAAAGACTGGTTTCAGTCAATCCTCACCTTGGGCATAGACGCTAAAGGTCCTACACTCACAACATACGGTTTCGATATTATGGCAACAAACGCTGACGGAACTTTAAATATGACTGCCGTGACATTATTTGCAATCGGTGCAATCATCATTCTTGCACTTATGGCAATGGTTTTCAGAAATATCTATCTCATACTCAGAACAGCCAACGGCAAAACTTCATTCTCAAAGGGTGTTACACCGTTTCAGAATGATATCGTTCGTATGATGAGAGAAATCGGAATTTTCTTCATCGCTTCCCCTGTTGTAGGCTTTATAATGAGCGTTATTGCAAGATTTGCCACAGGCATTGAAACTCTTGAAGCCAGCGTAAATCTTGAAAGCCTGATTATCGGTATGTTTGTTATCTGTCTTTCACAGTTTTTCAGCTACGGAAAAGAGCTTCAGGAAGATGTTGACGGACTTTTATAAGGAGGAAATTGCAATGGGAAAAATAGTTCTTAGATTAGATCGTATGATGGTCGAAAGAAAAATATCACTCAACGAGCTTGCCGAGAAAGTCGGAATTTCAAACGTCAACCTTTCAAAAATCAAGAACAACAAGGTCAACGCTATCAGATTTTCAACCCTTGCGGCTATATGCGAGGTTCTCGACTGCGATGCAGGCGACATTCTGGAGTATTCAAAGGAATAAAAACCGCAACAGAAAGGACCAAACATGAGCGAATATCTGTTATATACCAATTCACTGACAAAGACTTTTAAAAATCACAATGCCGTGAATTGCATTGATATCCATATAAAAAAAGGTGCCATTTACGGTTTGATTGGTCGTAACGGCGCAGGCAAAACGACCTTGCTGAAAATGATCAGCGGGCTTTCAAAACCTACATCGGGACAAATCCACATTTTTGCTAAAAACGTAAATGAACTTGCCAATCTTAGCAAACAAATAGGCTGTCATATTGAAGCACCGGGACTTTACCCTGAAATGACCGCTTATCAAAACCTGAAATGCAAATGTATTCAGAGAAATATTAACAACACCGCATATATAAAAGAATTACTGGAGCTTGTAGGACTGGATAGCGCAGGAAACAAAAAAACCGGGAAGTTTTCGCTGGGTATGAAGCAAAGGCTGGGTATTGCGATGGCTCTTGTCGGTAATCCTGATTTACTGGTATTGGATGAACCCATTAACGGTCTTGATCCGCAGGGCATACGAGAGGTTAGAGAAATTCTTATAAAGCTTAACAGAGAAAGAGGAATCACCATAATAGTATCCAGTCATATTCTTGATGAATTGGCAAAGATAGCAACAGACTACGGTATCATTCATAACGGAGAACTTGTAAGAGAAATTGCTGTAAATGACCTTATGGAACAATGCAAAGAAAAGATTATGATAAAAACGCAAAATCCCGAAAAGGCTGCTGCTGTTCTTGATAAATTAAAAATAGATAGTTATTCCGTTGTTGATGATAATAGTATTGTAATTTTCGGTTATATTTCGGAGAGTGCACACATTAACAGTGAGCTTGTCAACGCAGGTTGTAAGATTTCGGAAATAACGATTCAGTCGGATTCGTTAGAGGATTACTATCTTAAACTCACGGGAGGTGTTCAGAATGTTTAGTATGTTCAAGATGTACTGCTACAAGATGTTTCGACAAAAAAGCCTTTATGTAATATGGATAATAATGCTTTTGTTTATAAACATTCAGACGGTCTCAGCCAGTTTTGCGCAATATTCAGCTGATTTTGGTGCATTTTATTTAATTTTTGCTTCGCTTTTCCCTGTGATATTTTTCAGTTCGGATATTTCAAGCGGATTTATAAAAAATTATGCCGGATCGGTTTCACACAAAAACACAATTATCACGGCAAGGTCTGCTATGATAGCGGTTCAAAATATTCTGACCTTGGCTGTTATGTTTATTGGCCTTTATGTTGTTACATTTTTCCGAGGAACAGATTCAGGAGATTTCGGCTTTATTCTAAAATACTATATATGCACATTTCTGGCCGGACTTGCCTGTTCTTTTATAAGTATGATGTTTACGGAGCTGACGAGAAAGACGGTTCCTGCAGTGATACTAACTGTTGCAATAGGAACAGGAGTTATATCACAGCTTTTCGGAAATATTTCTCTTTTAATCAGCAACGGCAGCTTCAATATCAGCAACTTTATGGTAACAGGAATAATTAATCAGCTTGGCATAGATAGTGCAAACGGGGATTTTTACAAATTAATTCTGATTGCAGTTTGCTATATTGTCATTTCTGCTTTTATCAGTATTTTCAGTATTGAAAAGCGAGATGTTGTCTGACTAAATTCAGTCTATATAAAAGCGATTGCCTCGGCAACGTGACGGTCGAGTGCCTCGGCAACGTGACGTTGCATCCAATTCGAGTAGACAGGTTGATATAATTTATAACTTTGTTTCCCGACCATATAATTGATTTATTGGTTGCGTTTTTGAATCCCTCCGTCTTTTTTGCAAGCAAAAAATCCACCTCCCTTTGACAAGGGAATATAGGGGGATTCAGAGTTGTGGCACCACACGCAATTCGGGCAGAATAATGTAAAAGATACAATCAAACCGTGCACTAAGACTTTTGCCGTGAAGTGCACGGTATTGCACTAAAATTCATTATCCGTGATTCTTATTGCTACAGCTGTCATATCATCGTCATTGCTGTCGCCTCTGCGTTTTATCGCCTCGTCAACCACCGCCCTTGCAAGCTCCTGTGTGCTTCCTTTGTTCCACGTTCTGATAAGATTTTCAAGCCACTTTTCGTCGCCTGTTAATACTCCGTCTGACACCATTACTATCATATCCCCCGCTGACAGATTTACCGTTTCTGTCGAAAATTTTATACCGTTGAGTATTCCTGCCGGAAGCGACGGCATTTCTCTTGTCTGCACACGTCCGCCTTTTTTTATAAAGGTAAGCGGTGCACCTGCTTTTTTGAGCGTCACCCTGCCTGTGTAGAGGTCTATTCCTGCCACGTCTATTGTTGACAGCGATTCGTCCTCGCTCTTAATCATCAGTGCGGAATTCACTATCTGCAACGAGCTGTCGGCTGACAGTCCCGAACGCAGGAGTCTGCCCATTACGGAAACCGCCATATTTCCGTCAACTGCGGCTCTGCCGCCTGTGCCCATACCGTCGCAGACAATCGCATATGTCTTACCGAATCCGTCATTAAAATAGTCAAGGCAATCACCGCAAAGCTTACCGTTGTTGGCTATGTGCTGATCAGAACCGACTTCAACATCATACACGGGCATTTCACAAAGAGTTGCCCTTACCCTGTCTCCTTCACAGGTCAGCGACGGTAAATCAAACCTTCGACCGCAACACTTTGACACTTCACGCATAATGATTCCTTTCGGAATTTTTTTATCCGATTTCTGTGAAAGCTCAAGTTCTACGCTCATTCGACCGCCGTCCGAAACAAGACATATACATTCAACAGGAACTGCGCCGAGTGCGCTTAGCGCAGAAATTATCCTGTCTGCGCTGTCGTTGTCACACCTCATAGTGTTCTTGAACTCGGTTGACAAGTCGGACAAAATATCGCTGACACCCGAGAACTGTCCTGCAACTACACTTCTCACGTCGGACACTCTTCGCTGAGCCTCAAGGCTTGAAAGGTACTCACGGTAGTTTGCGTTCATACTGCGTGCAATCTCACCTTTTTTGCAACAATTCTTCACAAAAACGCGCTCAACGTTCTTTTCGTCAACTCGTCCCTGTGCTTCAAGAAGTTCTTCAAGTCTGCCGAAGTCATCTCTTGTAACACCCTCACGGTGCTCAAAGCAGTACATTTTAAGTCCGCAGTTTGCGCAAACCTCTTTCTCAACGTTTTCACATACCCAGTCAAAGGTCGGTGAATACAGCTTCTGCAACTTTTCTGACACTTGATTGACGTCGTTCTTTACGTTGCAGATTGCCTTTGACGCAAAATCAAGGCGCATAACGATGTTTTTTCTCAACGCTTCTCCCAAAGAAGCGTTCTTTTCATTTGAAAAGACAGGAGAAATTATATTTCCGACCTCTTTTGGAAGAATCATAAACACCGTCGAACCTATCAGACTTTCAATAACAACACCCGAAAGGTCGTTGTTACCTCCGAATGCAAGGCTCATCACGAAATTTGCAATCATAAATGAAATCGCACAGGCAAGCTTGCCGACAGGTGCAAAAAGTCCCGCCATAAGTCCGCCAAAAGCAAAACCTCCGCAGATGTACCCCTGAAGCCTGCTCGCAATGCTGAAAACCGAGCCTGTCGCAATTCCGCTGATTGACCCGCCTGTTACACCGCCGTAGCGTGCGCACAGCAATACTATAATAACGGCAATAATTCTGCCGAGTGAAATATTCTCATAGCTGATACTGCCAAATGCTAAAATTCCCACGCAACCTGTCATAACAAGGCTTGCAGTTTCGTGTTGGGTGTAGGCAGTGATACTTCGCTTCTCCTCGGAAAGTTTCACTGCAACGCTTATGAAATAAGCCGCAGCACCTGCAAGAACTGCCTCAATAACGCAGTCTGCAAATGATGAAAGCGTACTTGTGCTGACAAATAACAGTGCAATTCCTGTTGCAAGAATCGGAATGAAAGCCGCCATTGGTGCAAAAACTCTGCTTTTGTTGACCATTTCGAGGTCACTCATCAGCCAACGCAATGCTCCTATTGCAATCACGACAGCTAAATATCTGAAACTGTCGGACGGCTTTAAAAGAATATATCCGAATGCTGTACCGATGAGTGACGGGAGGAGATATTTTTTAGGCACAGCCGCTGAAAACGATGCGCCAAACGGCGCAAGACTTCCGAGCACTGCACCTCTTGAAATTATAATTCCGCACAGGAAATATATAAAATTAATCACTGCGCTTTTTCCCAATTCATTCTGCTGAGATGAATGTTTTCTTGATATCGCTTTTGAGCTTGCCATAATTTCTACGTCCTTTGCTGTGCATATGTAATGAATTTATTATATATGCAGGCACGCAATCGTTTTGTCACTATGTGAATGAGCAATTTTATATTCTTTTGTAGAATTTTTAAATAACTGCATTTTCAAAATAACTTAAAGGTCGCAAGATAATGAAAACCGTTCATTCTTACAAAATGAACGGCTAAAAAGCATTTGAATGAAGTTTTGACGGAAAATCAACACGATAACAGCGATTGAAAAACAGATAATTTTAATCAAACACGCAATAATCTGCGAAAAAAGATTGTTTAATAACGTATTTTGAAATATAATAATAGATATCAAACACCGAAAGGAAAATCAGTATGATAATAATGTCGGTTGACCTCGGCAAAGCAAGAACAGGAATCGCAGTCTGCGACAAAACGGAGTTTCTCGCCTCACCCTACACCGTAATTTTTGAAAAATCGCCTAACAAACTGCCCGAAAAGGTCGCACAGGCAGTCAGAGACACGAAAGCAGAGCTCGTAGTCGTAGGACTTCCGAAGAATATGGACGGAAGCGAAGGTGAAAGTGCACAAAACGCACGGAATTTTGCAAAAACAATCGAGGAAATGACGGGTGTAAAAACCGTTATGCAGGACGAACGTGGAACAACGATTACAGCGCACAATTTCCTCAACACCACAAACACAAGGGGCAAAAAGCGCAAGAATGTGGTTGATGAAGTAGCGGCAACGATAATTTTGCAGGATTATCTGGATAAAAGGCGGAGTTAGATTAATATGGATAATCCCGCCATTTTTGACAGTATAACATTATTTCAACTTCATAGGAGGAAAGAAAATCAATGACTCAAAGACCGAATTTAGATAAAAATTTAGACAGCAAAACATTCCGAAATTTCTACTATCTCAAAGAAGAGTTACTTAACTTCTGTAGAGAAAACGGTCTGCCTGTATCGGGAGGAAAGATAGAGCTTACCGAGCGAATTGCCTGTTTTCTCGACACAGGCAAAGTTCCGCAAATCTCATCAAAACCCGAGCCAAAATCAAAAGTCGGTATAATCAGCGAAGATACCGAAATTGAACCAAATTTTGTATGTTCGGAAATCCACAGAGCTTTTTTCAAAGAGAAAATCGGCAACAGCTTTACTTTCAATGTTGCTTTTCAAAAATGGCTCAAGAGCAACACAGGCAAAACCTACAGAGAAGCTATCAACGCATATTATCAGATTTTAGAAGAAAAGAAAAAGGGCAAAACAACTATTGACAAGCAGTTTGAATACAATACATACGTCCGTGATTTTTTTGAAGATAACAAAGGAAAATCACTTGAAGACGCTATCAAGTGCTGGAAATACAAAAAATCTCAGCAAGGTCACAACCGCTATGAAAAAGCAGACTTACAAGCACTCTTTTAACTTTGGGCAGAAAGGCTGTTTTTAACAGAAACATTTGATGTCGATATAGTTAATTCCCAAAGTAACTTCCACTGTAGAACTTACTTTGGGAATTAACTTTTTTACTTTATAGCTATAATAAAATTTTTTAATATAATTACGATCCGCAAGCTCAACCATAATTGATAAGTCAGGCATATTGTTGCCGTTCTCCCAACGTGACACAGTTCTGCCTGCGACATTGAGTTTTTCTTCAAGCTGTTCTTGTGTCAGACTTTTTCAGTGATTTTGAAGCGTCCCCTGTCTTTATACAAGACCGTAAAATGAAAACAAATACATATACGGTGCAGTTGAAATTGACATCACCAATGATATTAATATACTCTGCTTTATAGACAACTCTGTTTTCTTTTTAAAGAATAAAAAATTAAATATAAACACAAAAATTATTGTTACTACTAAAACTATAAAAAAATCATTAAATCATCAAAAGTATTTCTAGGTGCAAATGGTAAGCCAATAATAAAAGCAACAGCAAACATTGGAGCAAGTATAATTTTCTTTTCTATCATCAAAATATATACCAATCCAAATATATAGCCAATTAAATATGAAAATAATATTCTCAAAAATATTTTTCCAATTAACCCCTTTTTTATATTTAAAGAAGTTTTTTTAACAAGTATTTCTTTAAAATTTTCAGTGTTGCTATTTCGCCTATAAACATTTGAATAAAAACAATTAAATAGTAAAAAATAAAAGTTAAGAAAAACTTAAGAATATCGTCTGTATACATTATATACCCCACCTATACAAAATATATCAAGACAGGGGACGGTTCTATTTCTGCAGACATAAAATATATGGTATTTATAAATTTGAATCTATCTGTCTTTTACTTACAACTCTATTATATATAAATGTAATAACTAAAGCAATACAATTCATAAAATATAACTATTTTTGTAACAATCGACAATTATTGACTTTGTAATTTGTATTGTTTTTCATATCGTCTGTTGGATCGAAATGGACAAAAGAGCCTAAAATAACAGGGCAGTCGATAGCAATTAAGCTAACGATTGCCCTGATGATTTAGAGGGAAGTATTATTTACTTCAAGACATAGAACCGTCCCCTGTCTTATTCAGTTAATAATTGATATTGTAATATAACTCAATAATGATCAATAAATCTTCTTTTTTACTCAAAGCTTTAAGTTTGGAACGACTTTTGAAATTCATATCTAATAGTTAATTTAAAGCACAGAATTATCCTTGTGCCTTTTTACGATTAATTTAGGATAAATCGTAGAAATATGTCTTTTTCAAACTACTGCTCACTTTAAAAAAATCGGTTCAAAATTCATTCTCGGATATCTTTCAATGAGAAAGTCATAAACTCTTCGACTAATGACCCAATATGGCAAGTGCATTTCGTATTTCTCATATGTTACATTTAAGTCGTGAAGATCATCCAATACTTCCTGAGTTATAAAACTATAGGGATATCCATTTTCATTTCTATACTCTTTTTCTCTGTATTGGATTGAACCGCATTTTTTACACGGCTTTAACGGATGCGTCTTATTGACCGATGTAAGTGGCAACATTGTATGAAGAGGCGTGATTTGGTAAAAAACAATATCCCCTGTTTTGTTACGGCAAGGTCTAAAATCATCCTCAGTAACATCAAAATTTGCAATTAATTCTTTTCGTATATTTGCACTCACACCATAGTGATATGTGTCTAAAATAGCAAATTCTTTCTTAAAAGTAGATTTTGGAGCGAGAAAATCTGCATACTGTTCAGTAAGTCCACAACTTTCACAAACACACCTTTCGATTTTATCCCATCCTACATCTCCATAGGAATAAGCCATAGGTGCGAACGCTATTCTAAAAGCAACCGCTTTCAAAATATTTGGATATCTTTTATCATTGACATTCGTCATATTACCAACACTCCCTATTTTTTCCAATTCTTCTCAAACCATTTTAAAGCTTCTTTCTGAAGTTGAGGCATATCTCTGTAAATATTCTTAATAGCTTTTCTCATTTTATCTTTTGATATTTTCTTATAATTCATGCCATAAGGAAAATAACTTCGCCATCTGTTGGTAATCTTGCGATGCAATTCTTTTGAAAGAGGTACAGATAAGTAATTATCCGTATTTTTCACTTTTTTAAAGAGACCCTTAAACCTTTTTTCAACAAGGTGGTGAATTTCAATGCCTTTTTTACCTTTAAATACTTTTTTTAATCCCTTATATGCTCCTGTAAGATACTTCTTGCCTTTAGAAAAATCATCAACTTTACTTGCAACTTTAAGTGCTAATTTGCCACCTTTAGCTACATAGGAGCCCGGAACAAATGGTACGATTATAGCTACGACATCCCAAATAAGAAAGCCTGCATTCAACCAAGATGGTGCTGCGATTAAATCTACCAAACTCCAAATAGCACCAGCTACATCAATCACAGTTTCAACAACTTGTCCAGACTTATCAAACTTAACAACAAAATTATTCTCACAATAAGCAAACATATTAGTGCTCAAAGGAGAACCTGTTCTCGTATCGCAATAAACATCCGCATTCAAAAATCTGCTTGTTATTGGATCATAGTATCGGCTTTGTAGATAGTACAAGCCTGTTTCGTTATCATAAACATATCCACGATAGCGGAAAGGATTGTAGCAAGACAGGGGACGGTTCTATGTCTGCAGACATAAAATATGGTATTTATAAATTTTAATCCACCTGTCTTTTACTTACAACTCTATTATATATAAATGTAATAACTAAATCAACACAATTCATAAAATTTAACTATTTTTGTAACAAGCGACAATTATTGACTTTGTAATTTGTATGGTTTTTCATATCGTCTGTTGGATCGAAATGGACAAAAGAGCCAATAAAATAACAGGGCAGTCGATAGCAATTAAGCTAACGATTGCCCTGTTGATTTAGAGGGAAGTATCATTTACTTCAAGACATAGAACCGTCCCCTGTCTTA
>JBGUUJ010000039.1:0-17528 GCA_045133455.1 Ruminococcus sp. | reverse complement strand
ATCTACTCGAATTGGATGCAACGTCACGTTGCCGAGGCACTCGACCGAATTGGATGCAACGTCACGTTGTTCTCGTTGAACAATGAACAAAGAAAAAGCACGACTGTAAAGCCGTGCCATCATTATTTTATCATAAAACGGAGCGTGTTTAGTAAGAACCGTTTATATCCTTTTGTTTATGATTCGTAAATCATTGAGTCGCACTTCAACGCCTTGATTTTCTTTTTGTACTTTCTCTGAATAGACAGAAGTATAAAACTCAGTATTAGGTATATAAGGCAGAATATGTCAAATCCCAGAGCGAAAGGAATGATGGAAGCGTCGAATTCTGGAAAAAATACAAAAGCGTTGATTGCAACTGCTTCAAGTAACAACAGAACGTCCAATACAGCATGTATTACGCTGATTACAATGAATTTTTTTCGTATTCTTTCAATAACGTTAACTTGTTCTTCGTAATCACTTGCAAATTCATCAGATACTTCGTTTTTCTTGCCTGTAAGGTACATTATGTCTCCAAAACCGTCCATAGTATGGGGGATATTTTCATAACCACACTGTGCGGCAAAAGTAGTAACTTCTGAAATTTTCTCTTTGCTTTCAGCGTGAATAACTGTGATATACTCGTCAGGTGCAGTCTTTACAAATGTATAGAAACATCCGCCCTTAATATAGACGAGCTTCCAGCCTTCTTTATTCATCTTATTAATATATTCAACTTCTTTGTCTAAGTCAAGAAAAAACTTGAATTTTGTAATTTTATCGTTATTTTTACTCATTGTTATTTCCTCCAATCAGTTTATCGCCGTTTTTGACAAGCTCTTTCAGTCTTTTAAGCTCATATTCAACGGCATTTTTTCCGTCATCAGTGATTAAGTATTCTTTCTTTGAGGGGTCAGAAGAGTATTCTTCTATAAGACCCTTTGAGAGCAGTGTGTTGATTGCCCCGTAAAGAGTTCCTGCTCCGATGTTTACTCTACCGTCAGTCAGTTTTTTTACATTCTGCATAATTCCATAGCCGTGCAGGGGAGTGTACAGCGACAGCAGAATATAATATACAGCTTCGGTCAGAGGAGAATTTTTGTTAGTTCCCATAATGAATCTCCTTTATTACATAATCCGATATATCGGTGGACGATATATCGTTTGATGACATAAATATATCACATACCGATATAGTTGTCAATACCTTTTTGCAAAAAAATTACAGTGCACTTTCATTAGTGCACTGCTTTTAAGTTTATGAAGTCAGACAACAGACATTTTTTCACGGATAATCGTGAGAATTTTTTTTTCACGTCTGCTGACTTGAACCTGAGTCATATTCAGTAGTTTTGCAGTTTGGGTCTGTGTTTTATTGCAGTAGTATCGCAGATTTATAATTTTGCGGTCATTTTCCTCAAGTAAATCAAGCGTCTGTTCAAGGCTGAGCCTTTCAGAAATTTCATATTGAATGTCATCAACGGGTACATCAAGCTGAGGATTGCCCTCCTCGTCATATTCAGCGGTGAGCGACAGGGGAGAGCGCATACAGTTGAGAGCGTCAATAATTTTTTCCTCACTGACATTGAGCTTTTCTGCAAGCTGAGAAATTGTAAACTCAGTACCGTTTTTAAGCCTGTTCTCGTTGTTCAGTTTGTTTACAGCCATTGCAAGCTCTTTCAGTGTTCGACTGACTTTTACACTTCCTCCGTCACGGAAAAGTCGCTTGATTTCGCCCATAATCACAGGAAAAGCATAGGTAGAGAACTGAAGATTTCTGCTTTCATCGAAGTTGTTTATAGCCTTTGCAAGTCCGAGACAGCCTGATGCAAACAACTCTTCATATTCGATTCCCTTGCCTGAAAATCGCTTGCAACAGGCGTGAACAAGTCCCATATTATTTTCAGCAATCTTATTTTTATCTGTCATAATTCTCTTTTTATTGTCTTTTCAAGGGTGACGGTTGTCCCTTTTTCGGGAATTGATTTCACCTTTACTTTGTCGCAGAAGCTTTGCATAACGGCAAATCCCAGACCTGCACGTTCTTCCTCGGGCGCAGTTGTAAAGAGGGGCTCCATAGCTTTTTTTACGTCCTCAATTCCGCAACCCTTGTCACGGATTTTGATAATAACCTTATTTGTGTCGGTAATTTTTCCCTTTATGTAAATCATTCCGTCATTTCTGCGGTAACCGTGGACAATGCAGTTTGTTACGGCTTCGGATACGGCTGTTTTGATGTCACTCAGTTCATTTATCGTAGGGTCAAGGTTCATCACAAATGCCGCCACGACGCTTCTCGCAAATGCTTCGTTACAGCTTTTTGACGGAAAATTTATGCTCATTTCGTTTACGGTTTTCATCTCAATACCCCCAATCCTTCAAGTCCCGACATTGCAAAAATCCTGTACATATTGTCGGGAATATTTATAACTCTGAGTGTGCCTCCGAGCAGTTGCATTCTTCGGTATCTTCCCATTACAAGTCCTATTCCAGAGGAATCCATAAACGATACGCCCGAAAAGTCAAGGCAGAGAAGTTTTGGCTTGAGTGATTGTGCCGCTCCGTCAATCTGAGTACGGATTTTTGCGGCTGAATCGTGGTCAATTTCGCCGTCTATGTACGCAGTCAGAATATTGTTTTTATAGTCTGTTTTCAGCATTTTAACCTTCCTTTATATTGATACTAAACACCATCTATATATGCAAAAACCTATTAGCTATATTTCTGCACTTCAAATGTTGTTTAGTTGAATTTCAAAATAAAAACACCATACTAATATATTAATTAGTATGGTGTAAAAAAATTGTTTTATTCTGTTGTAATTGAAAATTTTATTTACTCAGTATATACGGACGTATCTCACCTGCAAGATAAAGCGAACCGCAAATCATAACAACACTGTCAGTTTCTTTAGCTTCAGCAATTGCAAGGTCAAAAGCCTTTTCAGGACTGTTGCAGAAGGTGACGTCATTAAAATGACCTGTGCACTTTTCGGCAAGCATTTCAACGGAAATTGCCCTTGGGTTATTTACAGGAACGCAAATAACCTTGTCAAAAGTGTGAGAAAGAAGTTTTATAGAACTGTCGATATCCTTGTCGGCTAACATTCCGAGAATACAGATAATGCGCTTGTCGGACAGATGTTTGCTGATGAAATGCTGAAGCGCATCAATTCCGTCAGGATTGTGAGCACCGTCGAGAAGTACGGTAGGATTTTGCCTGAGTGTTTCGAGTCTTGCAGGGTTTACAGCTTTTGCGAAGCCTTTTGAAATGCTTTCGTCAGTGATTTCAAGCAGATTGTTTTTTCGAAGAGCTTCAATCGCAGAAAGCGCAGTTTTTGCATTTTCAAGCTGATGTTTGCCCGCAAGGGATAACTTCAATTCAAGATTGTTGTAGTTGAAAACACTTCCCGAAAGGGTTTCTTCTTTTACATTCAATGTTGTATTTTCAGCTTTGTAAAGCGGAATTTCAAGATTTTTAGCAGTGTTTTCAATAACATTCATTGCATTTTTGTTCTGAACTGAGGTTACGGCAATAGAATTTTTTTTGAGAATACCGCACTTCTGTTGAGCGATTTTTTCAATTGTATCGCCTAAAATTGCGGTGTGGTCAAGTCCGATTGATGTGAGCACAGAACAAAGGGGAGTCTTGATGACATTTGTGCAGTCAAGGAGTCCTCCGAGTCCTGTTTCGAGAACAACAACATCACACTCAGCCTGAGAATGAATGTAGAACTGCAACGCATTTACATATTCAAATTCGGTGATTACAGTTCCTTCACTTTGAAGCTGTTCAATCAGAGGAAATGTGTTTTCAACGGCAGAAACAAGAGTTTCTTTGCTTATCATCTGATTATTAATCTGAATTCGTTCCCTGAAATCGGTGATGTAGGGGGAAATAAAAAGACCTGTTTTGTAGCCTGCTTCAACAAGAACCGATGACAACATAGCGCATACAGAGCCTTTGCCGTTAGTTCCTGCAACGTGAATATATTTTAATTTGTCCTGAGGATTTCCCATTCTGTCGAGCAGAGTGAGGATTCTGTCAAGACCCGGGCGAGAACCGAAGGTCAGAAGAGAGTGGATTTTTTCAAGTGCATTTTCGTAGGTCATTACAACAGCTCCCTGTAGATTTCGTTTTTCTTGAAGCCTGTCATTGCGGCGGCTTGCTTGGCGGCTTCGGTAGGCTTTTCTCCGTTTTCAATCAGCTTTTTAGCCGTTTCAACGGCATATTCAAGAGTTAATTCCTCAGTTTCTTCAATCTTTGGCGCACCCTCGAGCACAAGCACAAATTCGCCTTTTAAACTTCCGTCAGCGTAGTTCTCAGCGGCATATTTTGTGGTAGTGCGGATAACTTCCTCGTGAATTTTTGTAAGTTCACGGACGATAGAAAGTTTTCTGTCACCGAAGTTTGCATAAAGGTCACGCAAGGTGGCAGGGAGCTTGTGTGGAGCTTCGTAGAAAATCATAGTGCGGTGCTCATTTTTAAGGCTCTGTAAATGTTCGTTACGACTCTTTTTGTTGACGCTGATAAAACCCTCAAAAGTAAATCTTCCCGTATCAAGTCCCGACACTGCAAGTGCGGAAATTACGGCACTCGGACCGGGAATAACAACGGTTTTTATTCCTCTTTCCTCACACAGTTTGATTAAATCTTCACCCGGATCGGAAATACACGGCATACCTGCATCGGTAACAATTGCGCAGTTTTCGCCTTCTTCGATTCTTTTGCAGATAATTTCGCCACGTTCACGCTTGTTGTGCTCGTAATAGCTCACCATAGGTTTTTTGATGCCGAAGTGATTGAGCAGTTTGAGAGTAACTCTTGTGTCCTCTGCAGCGATAAAATCAACGCTCTCAAGAGTCTGCACGGCTCTCGGAGAGAGGTCGGACAGATTTCCTATAGGTGTTCCCGTAACATATAAAATTCCACTCATATTTTATCCTTTCGGTGTATCAAACGGTTCTTTGTAACAACCGTAAATATTTATCATTTCTTCGGAAAAGTTTCCGTTTTCATCTTCAATAAAAAGTGTAGGCAGAACATTGAGAAATCCCCTGTTTCCGCCACGTCTGCCCTCAAGCAGAAAAAGTTTCGGTGCTTTTGATTTTCTCTGCTGAACCAGTCTTAGAGTTTTAGGTTCTATTGCAAATTTTCTCATAGATTCCATAACATCTGCAAGACGTTCAGGTCGCTGACATATGCAGAATTTACCGCCAAACTGCAAAAGTTTTGATGCACATTCGCAGATGTCATCGAGAGTACATTCGGTTTCGTGACGTGCAATCTGCTTTGAATTTTGTGGATTTGTAATTCCTCCACCGCCGATTTTATAGGGAGGATTGCACACAACAAGGTCGTGGTAACCGAAGTTAAGTTTGCCTTTAAGCTCTTTTAAATCGGAATTGAGAACGGTTATGTTGTCAGATAAATTGTTGAGTTCAACACTTTTCTGTGCAAGAGTGCAGGCATCGCTTTGAATTTCAACAGCGGTGATTTCGAGATTTTTATTGTGTCTGCACCACAAAATCGGAATAGTACCGCAACCTGTGCCGAGTTCAACACATTTTTTGCGGCCGACAGGCTTTGAAAAGTCAGCCAGAAGAATTGTATCAGTCGAAAAATGGTAACTGTCCGACACATAGATGCTCATACCGTTGCCGAGAGGTTCAAGATGAATGTTCTGCATAGTAGTTTCCTTTATCCGAGAAATTTGTCTATAATATTTTATTATACCACTTAAATTTATTTACATCAACAGAATAGTAAAATAAAACCACGCACAGCATATGCTATGCGTGGAGTATTATTTTATGGGATTTGAATAACCTATTTGTGACATACCGAGGATGTCTGCCATTTGCTTTTGCGTTAAGCCCTTATCTTCACGCAAGTCATGAATTCATTTGTACATATTATTCACCCTGATTAACTGCTCTTCGCAAACTGGCTGTTGTAGAGCGTGCTGTAGAAGCCGTTTTGTCTGAGAAGTTCTTTATGGTTGCCCTGCTCGATGATATTACCGTCCTTCATAACGAGGATAACATCACTTTCCTTGATTGTCGAAAGTCGGTGAGCTACCACAAAACTTGTTCTGCCTTTCATCATTTTTGCGAAGGCTTTCTGCACTCTGATTTCAGTGAGCGTATCTATCGAAGAAGTCGCTTCATCGAGAATCAAAATAGCAGGATTTGTGACCATTGCCCTTGCAATGCAGAGAAGCTGTTTTTGTCCCTGACTGAGATTTCCGCCACCCTCGCTGATGACCGTGTTGTATCCGTTAGGCATACGTCTTATGAAGCTGTGTGCATATGATGCCTTTGCGGCTGAGATTATCTCCTCATCAGTTGCATTTTCGTTGCCGTATCGAAGATTTTCCATAATCGTACCGCAGAACAGCCAACTGTCCTGCAACACCATTCCGTACTGCTTTCTTAGGTTGTCCCTTGTCATTACCTTGATATCAACACCGTCAATGGTGATTTTACCGCAATCGGTTTCGTAGAATCTCATCAAAAGATTGATGAAAGTTGTTTTACCGCAACCCGTAGGTCCTACTATCGCAATATGACTTCCGCTTTTGACATCGAGAGAAAAGTCGGTGATAAGCGGTTTTTCCTTTGTATATGAAAAACTAACGTTTTCAATTTTTACATTGCCTCTGCAGTTGTCGATGTTTTTATTGTATGACGGGTCAGGCGTTTCATTTTCGGCTTCGAGAACTTCAAAAACTCGTCCTGCAGCGGCAAGTGCCGTCTGTAACTGAGTCAGAACTCCCGTAACCTCGTTAAAAGGCTTTGTATATTGATTTGCGTACGTCAGAAAGCACGAAAGCTGACCGACGGATAATGTGCCTGAAATCGCAGTGAGTGCGCCGAAAATTCCTACAGCGGCGTAAACCATTGCGTTTACGAAACGTGTGCTCGGATTTGCAAGTGCACCTGCAAACTGAGCTTTAAAGCCTACATCGTACAGCTTAGTGTTGAATTTTTCAAAATCTTCAAAGGCTCGTTCTTCATATGAGAATGATTTAACAATTCGCTGGTTTCCGACGTGTTCTTCAACGTATGAGGAAATCTCACCCTGTAGAATTTGCTGTTCTCTGAATCTTTTATGCGACATTTTTCCGATAAATGCGGCTACAAACAGCGAAAGAGGAGTGAGCACAACGACAGTGAGCGCAATTCTCCAGTCAATCATAAGCATAAATATCAGAGTGCCGAAAATCGTGACAATACCTGAAAAAAGCTGTAAGAACATTTGGGTAAGACCGTCACCGACAGCCTCAACGTCGTTGATTACACGGCTTATCAGGTCACCGTGCTTATGAGTGTCGATGTAGGAGAGAGGGACGTTGTTGAATTTTTCAAAAACCTCACGTCGCAAATCTCTCACGGTTTTGTAGCTGATTATATTTGTAAAATAATTCATTGTCCACTGGAAAACAGTCAAGCCGACAATTCCGACTGCAATATAAATGAGAATTTGAACGATGTTTTCAAAATTTACGTTTCCTGCGTCAATGATATTGTCAATCGCCTGACCTGTGAGGACGGGAATATACAGTGTGAGTGAAACGCTGATTACTGCGCTGAGGAGCGCAAGCAAAAGATAGCCTGTGTACGGTTTTATTTTGCTGAGAATTTTTGAAACGGTTGATTTGCTTTTCATTTTTTAACCTCCGTTTCATTGAGCTGTGAAAGGCAGATTTCACGGTAAGTTTCACAGTTTTCAAACAATTCTTCGTGAGTACCTTTGCCGACAAGCTCACCGTCATCAAGAACAAGAATCAAATCAGCATTCTTGATGGTTGAACAACGCTGAGTGACGATTATGACAGTCATATCGCTTGTGCTTTCTTTCAGAGCCGTTCTGAGTGCGGCATCAGTTGCAAAGTCGAGTGCAGAGAAGCTGTCATCAAGCATAAGAATCTCGGGAGTTCCTGTGATTGCCCTTGCAATGCAAAGTCGCTGACGCTGACCTCCGCTGAAATTCTTTCCGCCCTGTTCAACACGGCTGTCGAGTCCTTTCGGAAGTTTTGATACAAATTCATAAGCCTGAGCAATTTTCAGAGCTTTTATAATTTCTGAGTCGGTTGCATTTTTGTTCTGCCACTTCATATTATCTCTGATTGTACCGCTGAAAAGTATAGATTGCTGAGGTACAATTCCAATTTGAGAACGCAATTGAACAAAGGGGTAGTCCTTTACATTTCTGCCGTCAACGCTGACTGAGCCTTCCTTTACGTCGTAAAAACGTGGAATGAGATTAATAAGCGTACTTTTACCGCAACCTGTACCTCCGATTATGCCGACAGTCTGTCCACGCATAATTTCAAAGCTGATGTTGCTTAGTTCATCATCACCGTCATCATAATTAAAACTAACGTTTTCAAAACTGATTTTCGGAGTGTTTATGTCTGTATTTACTTTTATATTCTCGTGATTTGTTTCAATAACACTCGGCTGAGTTTCAAACACTTCATTAATTCTTGCGGCACTTGCACTTGCTTTGGTGAAGAGAATAACGAGGTTTGCAACGACTATCATTGCAAGCAAAATCTGCGTCATATAGTTCACAAGAGCGATTATGTTGCCCGAGAGCATACCGCTTCCGTTGTCAACGTTGATTGCACCGAACCATATGATTGCGATGATTGCGATATTTGTAACGGCATAGGTTACAGGACTTAAAAGCGCAGAAAGTCTGCTTACTCTGATTGAAGTTTTAGTCAGATCTTCGGTTGCAGTGTCAATGCGGTCTTTTTCGCTTTTCTGCTTTGAAAATGCCCTGATAACACGGTTGCCCGAAAGATTTTCACGGGAAATAAGTCCGATTTTATCGAGCTTTTTCTGAATTGCAGAGAAAATAGGAATACTTTTGCTCATCACAAAATAGAGAGTGATGCCGATTAAGAGGGCGGCTATGAAGAAGATAACCGACATCTGCAAGTTTATAGTCATAGCCATAACGAGCGCACCAATTACGATGAACGGCGCACGGGTGAGAAGTCGGATTCCCATTGCAACGCTCTGCTGAACCTGATTTACGTCGTTTGTGATTCGTGTTATGAGCGAGGGTGTACCGAGCTTGTCGAGTTCAGCGTGAGAGAGGGAGTTGATGTGCGCAAAAAGTTCACGCCTGATTTTTGTTCCCACACCCTGAGAAGCCTTTGAAGCGAGGTACTGACACACAAGCGCACTTAAAAGTCCCACCACTCCGAGCAGAACCAGTGCACCTCCCATTTGCAGTACATACCCGCTGTCGCCGTTTTTTACGCCGACGTCGATTATGCTTGCCATAACCATAGGTACAAGCAGTTCAAGAATAGCCTCAAAGAGCTTGCACAGAGGTCCTATAATACATTCTTTTTTGTAGTCTTTTAAAAATCTTCGTAGTTTAAACATTTTAAATCCTTATACAATAAAATTTCATACTTATTGTACACCAAAAAATAACATTCATCAACCTAAAAATAAAACTGCCCGAACAAAGTACTTAAACTATGTTCAGGCGGATAAGTATTAATTTTCGAGCATTATTTCTTTTATAGAAATATGTTTTATTCTCAATGAATAGAAGTAAGTTATCAGTTCGTACGCAATTATAAAAGTACCCAGTGAGATTGCGAATGCGACAAAGTCGAAATTATATTCAGGCACATTTTCAACACCATTAAAAACAACGCTTACCATAATTTTAAGCAGTGCAAATTGATAAACTCATTTGTAAGCAACGTGCTGATTTCCTCATCAGTAAAATTGCATACGTTTGTGGCACACAGGGAAGCGATTCCGTGCGTGAAAATCCACAGATACTTGTATAATTCGTAGGAATCCTCATGTGTCATTCCGTAAGTTTGCATAATAGAGCCGAGAATTTTATCGCTGTTGGTATCTATTGCAGGTAGGATAGTTGATAACTCCGATGACTCCTTGTTTTCTCTCATAAACAGCAGGCGGAAAAAAGCGGGTTCATTCTTGGCAAAGCTGATATAAGATGTTCCTACACCCTTAAAAGGCGGATTTTCAGCAAGACCCCTGTCAATATATTCATTATAAACGCTTTTTATGGCATTGACGGTTTCTTCAAGGACTTCGTCCATACTCTGAAATACAGTGAATATCGGACGTGCTGAACTGTTGAGCTTTGCACCGATAGCCCTTGCTGTGATGTGTTCAAAACCAAGTTCTCTTGTAATTTCAAGCGATGCATTGATAATCTGCTCTTTTGAAAATTTTGCTTTTGGCGGCATTGCGACCTCCTTTCTAAAACAAGTGTTTTAAAACACTTATTTTATTATAACATAATACAGAATAAAGTCAAGTTTCGGAAACAAAAACTACCCCTGACTATTGCCAGAGGTAGTACAAATTTTAATAAGTAATTACTCAGAAACGGTCGGGCGTAAAAGTGTTAGCTATGATTAAACCTGTCTGCCCGAATTGTGAGCGGGTCACCCGCTTATTTAATAAGGCTTGTGCCGTCCATTTCCTCAGGCTGTTCGAGTCCGAGAATCTGGAGCATTGTAGGAGCGATGTCAGCAAGTCTTCCGCCTTCACGGAGTTCGCAGTCATAGCCTGCAACGCAGAACGGAACAGGGTTTGTTGTGTGAGCTGTGAACGGTTCGCCGTCTGTATCAACCATCTTGTCAGCGTTGCCGTGGTCTGCTGTGATAAGAGCCACACCGCCCATTGCCGTAACAGCGTCAACAACCTTGCCTACGCACTCGTCAACTGCTTCAACAGCCTTTACAGCCGCATCAAACACGCCTGTGTGACCAACCATATCGCAGTTAGCGTAGTTGAGGATAATCATATCATACTTACCGCTTTCAATAGCAGGGATAAGCTTGTCTGTAACTTCATATGCGCTCATTTCAGGCTGTAAATCATATGTTGCAACAGCAGGTGACTTAACGAGAATTCTGTCCTCGCCTTCGTACTGCTTTTCAACACCGCCGTTGAAGAAGAATGTTACATGAGCATACTTCTCTGTTTCAGCAATTCTGAGCTGTGACATACCCTTGTTTGAGAGGTACTCGCCGAGTGTGTTTGTGAGCACCTGTGGCTTGAATGCAACGTCAACGTTAGGCATAGTAGCATCGTACTGAGTCATACAAACAAAGTTGAGAGGGAAGAAACCGTTCTTTCTCTCAAAGCCGTCAAAGTCAGGGTCAACAAGAGTTCTTGTGATTTCTCTTGCTCTGTCAGGACGGAAGTTGAAGAAAATTACGCTGTCGTTAGGCTGAATTGTTGCACCGCCCTTAACAACTGAAGGCAATACAAATTCATCTGTAACATCTTCCTTGTAGGAGTTCTTTACAGCGCAAACTGCACATTCAGCTTCAACGCCTTCACCATAAACCATTGCAGAATATGCCTTTTCAACACGATCCCAACGGTTATCTCTGTCCATAGCGTAGTATCTGCCCATTACTGTAGCGATTTTACCAACGCCGATTTCTTCAGTTTTAGCTGTACAGTCAGCAACGAAGTCAGCCGCACTTGAAGGAGGTACGTCACGACCGTCGAGAAAAGCGTGAATGTAAACTTTTTCAAGACCTTTTTTCTTTGCAAGTTCAAGAATACCGTAGAGGTGAGTGTTGTGGCTGTGAACACCACCGTCTGAGAGAAGTCCCATAAGGTGGAGTGCTGTGCCATTCTCAAGAGCTTTGTCCATTGCGTTTATAATGGCTTCATTGTCCTTGAGCTTGTCCTCATTGATAGTCTTTGTGATTCTTGTGAGTTCCTGATATACGATTCTGCCCGCACCGATGTTTGTGTGGCCAACCTCAGAGTTGCCCATCTGACCGTCAGGAAGACCAACGTCCATACCTGATGCACCGATTTCAGTGATTGGATTTGATGAGAAAATTCTGTCAATGTTAGGCTTCTTTGCCGCTTTAATAGCGTTGCCTTCAACAGGTGCAATGCCAAAACCGTCGAGAATCATTAAAATCAAAGGCTTTTTCATATTATAAAATCCTTTCGTATTATATACATTTTTTTGGGACGTAAAGAAATACCCTTGTACGTCCCATAATTTGCATTATTAGTTTATCGAGAATTATTTGCTTGCAGCAGCAACGATTGCAGCGAATTTCTCAGCAACGAGTGAAGCACCGCCGATAAGACCGCCGTCAACGTTTGTCTTTGAAAGAAGCTCTTCAGCGTTGCCGTCGTTCATTGAACCGCCGTACTGAATTGTAACAGCGTCAGCAACTTCCTGACTGTAGAGCTTAGCGAGTGTTGCACGGATAAATGCGCAAACTTCCTCAGCCTGCTCAGCAGTAGCAGTTTTACCTGTGCCGATAGCCCAAACAGGCTCGTAAGCGATAACAGTGTTTTTAACGTCCTCAGCTGATACGTCAAAGAGGTCAAGCTTAATCTGTCTTGCGATAACTTCTTCAGTGATGTCGCACTCACGCTCCCAGAGAAGCTCGCCAACGCATACGATTGGCTTTAAACCTGCGGCAAGAGCAGCCTTTGTTCTCTTATTAACAGTTTCGTCTGTTTCGCCGAAGTACTGTCTTCTCTCACTGTGACCGAGAACTACATATTCAACGCCCATTTCCCTGAGCATACCTGTTGAGATTTCGCCTGTGAAAGCACCGCTTTCAGCCCAGTGGCAGTTTTCAGCACCGATTTTGATGTTAGTACCCTCTGTAACTTCAAGAGCAACGCTTAAATCAACATATGGTACGCAAGCGATAACTTCGCAGTCAGCGTCTTTAACAGCAGGAATCATAGCTGTGAGAAGTTCTTTAGCTTCCTTTGGAGTCTTGTTCATTTTCCAGTTGCCGGCAATAATAGCCTTTCTTTTTGTCTTATCCATTGAAAATCGTCCTTTCGATACTTATTTTATTATTGGTTTATTGGTTAGGATTGTGAGCCTGAGGAACGCTTGCCTGAAGCCCCATAAGAATGTTGTCAACTCTTGACTTGAGCATTGATTTAGGAAGTGCGCCTACAAAGCCTTTTACACCCATTTCACCAACGTAAACACCGGGAAGAAGTGCGAATTTAATCCACGCTTCGAGAATGTATCTGCCGTTATCGGGAGTGATTTTTACAAACTGTGGCGCAGTCATAAGACCCATACCCTTTTTCCAATAGCTTTCACCGTTTTTTGTAACATATGTAAAGCCCTCGTTCTGCATATAGGAATTAATGTAATTCTGTACTTGCTGAGGATTATACGGAGTGATAAACGGCATAATATATCTTGACATACTAAACTCCCTCTGTGTAATAGTATTATCAACAACACGAGGCGGAAAAATCCGCCTCGCTATTTTTACATTATAGGTAACTGCACGAAATGTATGCGAGGCACTCGCATTAGTCTTTGTCGGCAATTACTGCGATACCCGGAAGAACCTTGCCCTCGAGGTATTCAAGAGAAGCACCGCCACCTGTTGAGATGTGGCTCATCTTGTCAGCAAAACCGAGCTGAATAACAGCAGCAGCACTGTCACCGCCACCGATGATTGTTGTAGCGTCTGTCTCGCAGAGAGCTGTAGCAACAGCAAATGTGCCCTTTGCAAGTGTCGGGTTTTCGCAAACGCCCATAGGTCCGTTCCAAACAACAGTCTTAGCGTCCTTAACAGCGTCAGCAAAGAGATCTCTTGTCTTAACACCGATGTCAAGACCTTCTCTGTCATCAGGGATTTCGCCTGAGTTTACGATTTCAACTTCGATTGGAGCGTCGATTGGGTCAGGGAATTCCTTAACAACAGTTGTGTCGATAGGGAGGAGGAGCTTCTTGCCGAGCTTTTCAGCCTTTTCAAGCATTTCCTTACAGTAATCAATCTTAGTATCGTCAACGAGTGACATACCAACTTTTTTGCCCTGAGCCTTTAAGAATGTATAAGCCATACCGCCGCCGATAATGAGTGTATCACACTTGTCGAGGAGGTTTGAAATAACATTGAGCTTGTCAGCAACCTTAGCACCGCCGAGGATTGCAACGAAAGGACGAACAGGGTTCTCAACAGCATTGCCGAGGTAGTCGATTTCCTTCTGCATAAGGTAACCAACAGCTGTGTCCTTGATGTGGTCAGTAACACCTGCAGTTGAGCAGTGTGCACGGTGAGCAGAACCGAAAGCGTCCATAACGAAAACTTCTGCAAGAGAAGCAAGTTCGCTTGAGAAAGGCTCAAGGTTCTTTGTTTCTTCTGATCTGAAACGTGTATTCTGAAGAAGTACAACGTCGCCGTCATTCATTTCAGCAACAGCCTTCTTAGCATTTTCGCCTACTACTTCATCGTCATTTGCAAATACAACTTCCTTGCCGAGAAGCTCAGAAAGTCTTACAGCAACAGGTGCGAGAGAGAATTTCTCTTCAGGACCGTTCTTTGGTTTGCCGAGGTGTGAGCAAAGGATAACCTTGCCGCCGTCAGCGATAAGCTTCTTAATAGTTGGAAGAGCTGCTGTGATTCTGTTGTCGTTAGTGATAACGCCATCCTTGAGAGGTACGTTGAAGTCACAACGAACAAGAACCTTTTTACCTTTTACATTGAGGTCGTCAACGGTAACTTTGTTAAGTTTCATTGAAATACATTCCTTTCATATTAGAAGAATATTGTAAAAATTTAGTATTTTCACATATACATTTATTATATAACAAAATACAGGTTTTATCAATACAATTTTCAAAATAAATTGCAAGTTTGTAATTATTATATTTTTAGCATAAGAAAGACGAGATGTTTTTATATCAAAAGTTAAAAAATTCGGTTTTAAAAATACGTTTATGTCAAATTGTTGCACTCAGCCCACTTGTGATTATGCAGTTCGCCTTTGTTCAATAATTCGGGATAGTCCCATTGTCTGAGCACTTCATAGGCGGCGATAGCTACAGAATTTGATAAATTCAGACTTCGAGCTTCGTCAATCATCGGAATTCTAAGAGTGCTTTCGGGATACTGCATAAGAAGTTCCTCGGGAAGTCCTTTAGTTTCCTTGCCAAAGAGGAGATAGCAGTCGTCCGGATATTCAACGTCTGAATGGCGATGAGTTCCTTTTGTTGAAAACATAAAATACTTTCCGCCTTTAGTTTTTTTAAAAAAATCATCAATGTTTTCATAATATGTAATATCAAGGAAATGCCAGTAGTCAAGTCCTGCACGCTTTAATTTTTTATCGTCAATCGCAAATCCCATTGGTTTTACAAGGTGCAGTCTTGCGCCTGTTGCGGCGCAGGTGCGTGCAATGTTGCCTGTGTTCTGCGGAATTTCAGGCTCAACGAGCACGAGATTAAGTTTTGCCAAAAGTTATCACTCCGTTAAAAAAATGTTTTCGTTTATTATATTTTAAATCGTCAACAATAATATTGCAAGATTAATCTTGCAAATTTAAACGGAGGTGTGTTTTATGAGTTCCAGTCCCGTATCAAATATGGTGAAGGGTGCAGTTCTCGGTGTAGCCGCAGGTATGGCTGTGGGAATTGCAGGTAAGAATATGATTGACAACAACCCAAAGCTTAAGAAGAAGGCAAACAAAGCAATGAGAACCGTTGAATCAATCGTTGATACAGCACAATATATGTTTAAGTAAATTAAGGGGCTGTCGCAAAATCTTGTCATTTGCGATAGCCCCTTTTACGTTATATTATTTTACTGTCACCTTGCACTGAACTGTTTTGCCATTATAGAGGGTGATTTTGATGTAAGTTGTACCCTTTGCTTTTGCGGTTATTGTAGCTTTATTTGCACTGCCTTTTTTGACTGTTGCAACGCTTGAATTTGTACTGCTCCACTTGAGATTTGAAGCGTTTGCGTATGAACCGCTGTTGGTACTCTCTGAAATTGTATATGTTTGACCTTTGTTGAGTGTAATACTTGTCTTGCTGAGCTTTACGCTTGTAGGTGCAGGTTTTACAGTTACCTTGCACTGTGCAGTCTTTCCGTTAAAGAGAGTAATCTTAACATAAGCTGTACCGACTCCCTTAGCTGTAATCTTAGCCTTATTGCCACTTCCTTTTGTAACAGTTGCAACACTTGTATCCGAACTGCTCCACTTAAGGTTTGCTGCATTTGCGTAAGTTCCGCTGTTTGTGCCCTCAGAAATTGTATAGCTTTCACCTACACCGAGTGTTACGCTTGTAGGATTGGTCTTTACACTTGATGGTGCAGGCTTTATGGTTACTTTGCAAGTAGCAGTTTTACCGTTGTAAAGTGTAATTTTAATATTTGCAGTACCTGTGCCTACAGCTTTCACCATAGCCTTGTTGCCACTGCCTTTAGTTACAGTTGCAACACTTGTGTTTGAACTGCTCCACTTGAGGTTTGCGGCATTTGCGTATGCTCCGCTGTTTGTATTTTCGCTTATTGTATAGGTTTCACCTGCGCCGAGAATAAGACTCTGCGGATTTGTAGTTACACTTATTGGTGCAGATTTTATAGTTAGCTTACAAGTAGCAGTTTTTCCGTTGTAAAGCTTGATTGTGATGTTTGTTGTTCCTGCTTTTACGGCTTTTATTGTAGCTTTGTTACCACTGCCTTTAGCCACCGTTGCGACGCCTGTATTTGAACTGCTCCATTTAAGGTTTGCGGCATTTGCGTAAGTTCCTGAATTTGTATTTTCTGCTATTGTGTAGCTTTCACCTACACCGAGAATAAGACTTTGCGGATTTGTAGTTACGCTTGAAGGTGCAGGTTTAACTGTGACTGTGCCTGAAGCTGTATAACCACTCGGCGTTTTTGCAGTTATTGTGGCTGTGCCTTCACTTTTGGCAGTAATCTTGCCTTCACTTACCGTAGCGACAGAGCTGTTACTGGTGCTCCATGTTACGTCATTGCCTGTGGGAGATGTAGTTGCCTTCACGGTATAGCTTTCGCCTACACCGAGGGTGATTTTTGATGTGTTCAATGTAACTGTTGATGATTTAATGGCAGCTTTTACGGTGATTTCGCAAGTTGCCGATTTCTCGTTAAAAGTTTTTACAGTTATTGTTGTTTTACCTGCCTTTTTGGCTGTAATAACACCGCCCGAAACCGACGCAACAGAGTTATTACTGCTTGTCCACACATATGTTGTCAGTGAATCTGCCGGTGAAACTGTCTTTGAAAGAGTATATTTTTCTCCTTCATTTATAACCAGAGCTTTGTTGCTGAGTGCTACGGAAGAAGTTGAGTCGCTGTAATATGTGTTTCCGATTGAAACACTGCTGTTACTTCCGATGTTCACGTATTTATTTGTGCAACTTGTAACTATATTATTATCAAGATTGTTGCAGGTTGATGAGCTTACTATGTTAAACGCATTAGCTCCTATTCCGCTGAGAGCATTTTTTGTTATACTTCCAGCGGTTGAGTCGGTAATATGAATACCGCTTGAAACTGTATTTTTAATGCTGTTTTCTGAAATAGAAGTTGCCTTGGATTTTTCAATTGCTATTCCGTACTTGCCTGACGAATTGACGGAGTTATTGTTAATGCTTGATATACTGCTTTCGCCGTTTAAAAATATACCGTTTACAGGCGCACCTGTTATTATGTTATTTGAAATTTTCTGAATGGCAGCTCCGTCTGCGCCTGAAAT
>JBGUUJ010000038.1:0-34731 GCA_045133455.1 Ruminococcus sp. | reverse complement strand
TGGCTCCCCCAACTGGGCTCGAACCAGTGACATCATGATTAACAGTCATGCGCTCTACCGACTGAGCTATGGAGGAATATATAGCAAAACACCCTTGTGGGTGTATTGCCTTGTGTTGGCATCTCCCTATTTTCCCGGGCCGTCACCAGCCAAGTATTTTCGGCACCACTGAGCTTAACTTCTGTGTTCGGTATGGGAACAGGTGGACCCTCAGCGTCATCAACACCAACTCTTTAGTTTTAGGTTTCTCTCTCGAGAACAATTGTTATTATACTACAACGTTCTCCATTTGTCAACACTTTTTTCAAATTTTTTTATTTTTTAGCTTTGGGTAGATAGGTTTAGACTAATTTAAACGTCAGTTGCCCAACCATTAACTCGATTTATTGGTGACTGCTACATTGCTTTCATTAAAGTCGGGCATAGGAGTTATATAAAAATCAACCTGTCTGCTCGAATTGCCTGTCGAGGCACTCGACCCCAACCGTTAACTCGATATATCGGTGACTGCTACATTGCTTTCATTAAAGTCGGGCATAGGAGTTATATAAAAATCAATCTGTCTACCCGATTTGCCTGCCGAGGCACTCGACCGTCACGTTGCAGTGTCGAAAAATACGGCAGTCACCAACACATCATCTTGACGGTTAGGCAACTGCCGTATGAATTATTCTAAACCTGTCTGTTCAAAACTAAAATCAATGTTCAGGCTTTTTGTCTGCCATACACTCAACAAGAACTGCCTTTTGAGCGTGGAGACGGTTTTCAGCCTCTTCAAAGATTTCGTTTGCGTGAGCTTCAAATACATCGGCTGTAATTTCCTCGCCACGATGTGCAGGGAGACAGTGAAGCACCATACACTCAGGATTTGTCACAGCCATAAGCTCTGCATTAACCTGATAGCCTGCAAATGCCTCTTCACGGATTTTCTTCTCTTCTTCCTGTCCCATAGAAGCCCATACATCTGTATAAACAACATCAGCATTCTTAGCTGCTTCCTTAGGGTCAGTTACGATTTCAAACTTGTCACCGTACTTCTTGCCGAACTCAAGGATATGTTCAGGAGGCATATAACCCTCAGGACAAGCGGCTGAAAAGCTCATTCCTGTGAGAAGCGCACCCACGATGAGTGAGTTCATCATATTATTGCCGTCACCGATAAAGCACATCTTCAAACCTTCGAGCTTACCCTTAAATTCACGGATAGTCATAAGGTCTGCAAGCACCTGACATGGGTGACAATAGTCTGTAAGACCGTTGATAATCGGGATTGAGCCGTACTCTGCAAGAGCTTCAACCTCGCTCTGCTCAAATGTACGAATCATAATACCGTCGAGGAAACGTGAAAGAACTCGTGCTGTGTCCTCAACAGGCTCACCTCTGCCAATCTGCAAGTCGTTTGATGAGAGGAAAAGCGGATATCCGCCGAGCTGTGTCATACCGACCTCAAATGATACTCGTGTTCGAGTGCTTGACTTCTCGAAAATCATTCCGAGCGTCTTGCCCTTTAAAATCTTATGCTCAATGCCATGTTTCTGCTCATATTTGAGCTGGTCAGCAAGGTTGAGAGTATTTACAATCTCTTCTGTTGACCAATCTTCAAGCTTGAGTAAATGTTTCATATTGTTTTCTCCTTTTATAATTAATTTTCCGCAAGTGTTTTTTCTAAAATTTCAACAGCCTCGTCAATTTCATCGTAGTTTATTGTGAGAGGCGGTAACATTCTGAGCAGACTTTTTGCTGTGATGATGAGAAGTCCGTTTTCAACGCATTTTATTGCAACATCGTGTGCATCTCCGTCTTTGAGCTCAATGCCAACCATAAGTCCCATTCTGCGAACAGATTTTACAGCGTCAATTTTCAAAAGCTTTTCCTCAAGATATGCACCCTTTGCGTTTACTTCTTCAAGGAATTTCGGCTCCGAAACTTTGTCGATAACGTAGTTTGCACCTGCACATACAACAGGGTTTGCACCGAATGTTGTACCGTGAGTTGAAGGTGTAAGAACGTCTTTAAGCTTTTCTCCGCACACGCAAAGTCCGATAGGAAGTCCTCCGCCGATGCCCTTTGCAACTGTGATAATATCAGGCTTTACATCATAATTTTCAAAACCGAAAAGCTTACCTGTTCTGCCGACTCCTGTCTGAACTTCGTCGATGATTACAAGAATATCCTTTTCGTTGCAGAACTTCACAAGTGATTGAACGTAATCTTTATTGAGGATATTTACTCCGCCTTCACCCTGAATCACTTCAAACATAACTGCACAGGTTTTGTCGGTTGCTTTATTTTTAAGGTCATCAAGGTTGTCAGCCTCTGCGTATGAAAATCCCTCTGTAAACGGGAAGAAATAGTTATGGAAAATGTCCTGTCCTGTAGCAGAAAGAGTTGTGACGGTTCTGCCGTGAAAAGAGTTCTTGAGTGTTATTATCTCGTTTCGGTCTGCACCGTACTTGTCAAAGCTGTACTTTCTTGCAAGTTTGATTGCACATTCGTTAGCTTCCGCACCGCTGTTGCCGAAACAAACCTTTGCAAGACCTGTGATGGTGCAGAGTTTTTCGGCAAGATTACTTGCCTGTTCACTATAAAAATAGTTTGACATATGCTGAATTGTTCCCGCCTGCTGTGATACGGCATTGACCCAGCCTTCGTCGCAATATCCAAGGCTGTTTACACCTATACCTGACGAAACATCTATGTACTTCTTGCCGTCCTCATCATAGGCAGTTGCACCCTTACCGCTTTTGAGCGCAACGTCATACCTGCCGTAGGTATGCATTATATACTGTAAATCTTTTTCCTTAGTATTCAAAAGTATCACCTTATTTATTATTGTTATAGGAATAGACAAAAACGTCCTCACGCTTTTCGAAACCAAAATCTCTCCAGAAGCTCTGACCGGTTTCGTTGTTCTGATAACAGAAAATATGAGTCTTGTCAATTCCCTCGGATTTAATCATTTCAATGGCTCTTTCCGCAAGAGAATGACCGATACGTCTTCGTCTGTATTCAGGCATTACAGCCATATGATGAATAAATCCTCGTCTGCCGTCGTGTCCTGCGAGAACTGTTCCGACGATTTTTCCGTCAATTACGGCTACCTGACTCATACCTTTATTATGTTTTAAATATCGCTCCATCTGTGGCTTTTCATCTGCCTTTGAAAGAGCACGTTTTGAGGTTGTCAGCCACATTTCATAGACTTCCTCGTAATCGCCTATAGTCATTTCTCTTATAATCATTATTTTACTCCGAGTATACAAGTCGGAATCAACCTTGAATCGGTTGCCCGACCGATAAATTTATTTTTTTGGTTATGTTTGCCGAGAAGTTGATTATCAATAGAACATAGTTCCGATGCCTTCATCGCTGAAGAGTTCGAGGAGGATTGAATGTTCAAGTCTGCCGTCGATGATGTGCGCACGGCTTACACCGTTTCTTACAGCTTCAACGCAACAGTCGATTTTAGGAATCATACCGCCTTTGATGATACCGTCACGCTTGAGCATAGGCACTTCGCTGACGTTCACAACGGAAATGAGCGACTCATCATTATTTACATCACGGAGAAGTCCTCTGATATCCGTCATAAGAATGAGCTTTTTAGCACCGAGCTTAGCCGCAATCTGTGCCGCTGCAAGGTCTGCATTTATGTTATACACATTGCCGTCATATCCGCCTGCAACTGTTGCAACAATCGGAATATAGCCGTTTTCCATTGCTCTTTCCAGAGGTTCGGGGTTAACTTCCTTGATTTCGCCCACATAGCCTAAATCTACGCTTGAAATCAGCTTTTCAGCCATAAGAAGTCTGCCGTCAAGTCCGCAGAAACCGAGTGCCTGACCTCCGTGGCTCTCAAGTAGCTGAACAAGGCTCTTGTTCACCTTGCCTGCAAGAACCATCTGAACAATGTCGATAGTCTCCTTGTCGGTAACTCTCATTCCGTTTTCAAACTTACTTTCCTTGCCCACCGCATTAAGCATTGCGTTGATTTCAGGTCCGCCGCCGTGTACGAGCACAACGTTGATTCCGACGAGTTGCATAAGAACCAAATCGCTCATTACTGCCGACTTGAGTTCCTCATTAATCATTGCATTTCCGCCGTATTTTACTACGATTGTCTCGCCTGAATATTTTTTGATGTACGGCATTGCCTGTACAAGTACTTTTGCTCTCTGTGATATATCCATTCTCTTATCCGTCCTCAAAGTTTGTTTTAACAAAAATCAATTATGTTCTGTAGTCACCGTTAATCTTTACATAATCATATGTGAGGTCACAGCCATAGGCTTCTGCACAGCCGTCACCGTCATTCAGTGATACATATATTGTAATCTCTTTTTCAAGCAGGATTTCTTTCGCCTTTTCTTCTGAGAATTCTACTCCTGCACCGTCTTTGCACACGAGAATTTCGCCTTTGTCTGATTTGAAAGAAACGTCAACTTTCTTTACATCAACGTCTGCACCGCTGTAACCGATTGCACAAAGCACACGTCCCCAGTTTGCATCTGCTCCGAACATTGCAGATTTCAGAAGGCTTGAGCAGATTATGCTCTTTGATACTGTTACAGCATCTTTCTTTGTCTTTGCGCCCTCAACTGTGCAGATAAGTAGCTTTGTTGCGCCTTCGCCGTCACCTGCAAGTTTCTTTGCAAGTGCCTTAAAAGCCTCTGTAAGACCGGCTACAAAAGTTCTGTAGTCCTCGTTTTTCTCGGTAATAGGCTCGTTTCCTGCAAGACCTGATGCCATAATTGCAAGTGTATCGTTTGTTGAAGTGTCACCGTCAACGCTCACCATATTATAGCTGTCCTCAACGGCTTCCCTGAGTGCCTCTTCAAGCATTTCAGCGGAAACATTCGCATCGGTTGTGACAAATGAAAGCATTGTTCCCATATTGATGTGAATCATACCTGAGCCCTTTGCAATTCCGCCGATTGTCACCTTTTTCCCGCTGAGAGTCATTTCCATAGCCATTTCTTTCTTGACTGTATCAGTTGTCATAATGGCTTCTGCGGCGTTTGTACCGCCCTCTTTGGAGAGTTTGCCTTTCATCATAGCCGCACCCTTGAGCACAGGCTCAACAGGCAACGGCTGTCCGATTACACCTGTTGACGCAACGATTACATCATCGGGATTCACTGAAAGTGTTTCAGCCGCAATAAGGCACATTCTTTCGGCAACCTCAATTCCGTCTGCGTTGCAGGTATTTGCATTGCCCGAGTTGACAATGACAGCCTGTGCAACTCCGTTTGCAAGGTGCTTTTTAGTTACCTCGATTGTTGAGCTTTTCACAAGATTTTTTGTATATACAGCCGCCGCTGTGCATGGCTTTTCGCAATATATGAGTGCGAGATCACGCTTTGTTGTGTTTGACGGCTTGATTGAAGCACACACACCCTGAGCAGTAAAACCCATAGGCGATGTTACTGTACCTTCGATAAATTTGACGTTATTCATATATATCAATCCTTTCGGGACATCATCAAAATGCAGGCGGAACAATTACCAGACCTGTCTTTTCGTCGAGTCCGAAAATTATATTCATATTCTGAATAGCCTGACCTGCCGCACCCTTGACCATATTATCAATAGCCGCACAGGCTACAAGCTTATTCGCTCTCTTGTCGTGATGAATTGAAACATCGCAGAAGTTCGAGTATTTTATGTTGTGAATGTCGGCACACTTGCCGTCATCAAGAAGTCTTACAAAGAATTCGTCCTTATAGTATTCTTCATATGCACTTCTTATCTGTTCAAATGTTACACCGTCCTTGATATCTGCATAAACAGTAGCCAAAATACCTCTGTTTACAGGGAGAAGATGAGGAACGAATGTGATTGTCACCTTTTCGCCTGAAAGCTTTGAAAGTGTCTGCTCAATCTCAGGTGTGTGACGGTGAGACGCTACCTTGTAAGCGTGAAAACCCTCGTTGAGTTCAGGGAAATGGTTGCCCTGAACAGGCTTTCTGCCTGCACCTGTCACACCGCTTTTGCAGTCACAGATGATACCTTTTGTTTCGATGAGTCCGTTTGCAATTGCAGGAGCGATTGCAAGAGGTGAACAAGTTGTGTAACAACCGGGATTTGCAATGAGCTTTTTGCCCTTGATTTTATCTCTAAAGAACTCAGGTAATCCGTATACTGACTGCTTATGAAGCTCCTTATCAAGGAAAGTTCCGCCGTACCACTCGGTGTACTCTTCCTCGCTCTCAAGTCTGAAGTCTGCGCCCAAATCAATGAACGCTTTGCCTGCGCTGATGCACTTCTCGGCAAGTTCCTGTGAAAGCCCGTGAGGAAGTGCGGCAAAGATTACATCGCTCTTTTCAACGACTGCGTCCTGATTTTCGCAAACCATATCGTTTAAAAATGTATATGACGGATAAACGTCACTTAATTTATCACCCTCAAACGAAACTGAGCTGATTGCAACAATTTCAGCCTCGGGATGTGTTGAAAGTAAACGTACAAGCTCTGCGCCTGCATAACCTGTTGCGCCTACAATACCTGCTTTTATTTTCATATTTCCACCTTTATTCAATTATCTGAATATTGACATTCAGATTTATATATCATATAATAAGATTACAGGGAAAACCGTTTAAAGCGGTTAGCCTTCTGTAAAATGAATATTTGTTAAAATAATCGCCTTACATTCGACCGTTGGGCGATTATTTTTTTATGTATTTTACGACCTCTGCAAGTGCCACTAAAATAATTATCAGTAATACTGTTTCAGTCATACATATCACCCCCAATCTTATGGGAGTGCTAACCGCCTTAACTTCCCTGTAACCCCATAAAGCCCTAAGGCTAAATGGCATTATTTTCTTATAACTTCTCTGCTATTTCCGCAACTCTCTTAGCCTGCGCCTTTACGTTTGATGATGCAGGACCGCCAAATGCAGTTCTGTCATTCGTGCACTTCTCAAGTGAAATTGCATTGTAAACATCTTCCGTAAATACATCGCAAACCTTCTTATACTCCTCCATAGGGAGATTTTCGAGGTCTGTGCCCAGTTCAATACATCTTGCTACAAGTTCACCTGTAGCCTTATATGCATCACGGAACGGAACACCGTTCTTTGTGAGCCAGTCTGCACAGTCAGTTGCATTGATAAATCCGCCTGCTGCGGCTTTTCTCATATTCTGAGGGAGAACCTTCATTGTGTCGAGCATAGGAGTGAACGCTGTAAGGCACATTTTTACTGTGTCAACTGCGTCAAATACCGCTTCCTTGTCTTCCTGCATATCCTTGTTGTATGCAAGTGCAATACCCTTCATAATTGTGAGAAGAGTCATATTGTCACCGAACACCCTGCCGCTTTTTCCTCTTACGAGTTCTGCGATATCAGGGTTCTTTTTCTGAGGCATAATTGATGAACCTGTTGAGAACGCATCGTCAAGCTCAATGAACTTGAATTCCCAACTGCACCACATAATGATTTCTTCCGAAAATCTTGAGAGGTGTACCATTATAATTGAAAGAACTGATGTGAACTCAATGCAGTAATCTCTGTCAGATACGCCGTCGAGTGAGTTGTTTGTAATTCTGTCAAAGCCAAGTAAATCAGCCGTAATTGTTCTGTCAATCGGGTATGTTGTGCCTGCAAGTGCACAGGAACCGAGAGGCATTTCGTCCATTCTCTTTAAGCAGTCCTCAAGACGAGAAACATCACGGAGAAGCATTTCACCGTATGCAAGAAGATGATGTCCGAATGTAATCGGCTGTGCTCTCTGGAGATGAGTATAACCCGGCATAACAGTTTCGCTGTATTTTTCAGCCTTGTCTGCAATAACCTTGATTAAATCCACTACGAGATTCTTTACGTTTACTACCTCTTTTTTGAGATAAAGCTTTATGTCAAGAGCAACCTGATCGTTACGACTGCGTGAAGTGTGCAGACGTTTGCCGTTTGCTCCGATTCTCTTTGTAAGTTCGCCCTCGATGAAGGTATGGATATCCTCCGCCTCCATATCAATTGCGAGTGCACCGCTTTCGATATCAGCCAAAATTCCTTTGAGTCCCTGAACGATATCTGCCGACTGCTCTTCTGTGATGATTCCGCATCTGCCGAGCATTGTTGCGTGTGCAATGCTGCCTTCTATATCTTCTCTGTACATTCTGCTGTCGAATGATATTGAGCTGTTAAAATCATTTGTAGTCTTTGAAAGTTCCTTTTTGAAACGGCCTTTCCATAACTGCATAACCTGTCACCTCATTTTTAACTTTGGGCAGACAGGTTTAATCCATATTAAACATATGTCTACCAACTATAATCTTTTAGTAATATAAAAATCCGGGTCATTTACACCCTATCTGCCCGAATTACAAGCGGTCTCGCACCGCCCCATATAAACACTTTATGGGGCAGGGATATCCCCTGCCCCACCGAGCACCTCGGCACTAACACCGAGAATAAAAATCGGTTCTGTTTTTTCAGTCGGTTGCTCAAAAACATACTCAATCGAAAAACCGACGTTTTTAAGTCACACAAACAGTCTTAATTACTTAATAAGACCTTTCTTTGCACGAATCTGAATCGGAAGACCGAAGAGGTTGATGAAGCCCTTACTGTCGTTCTGATCGTAAACTTCGTCCTCATCGAATGTAGCAACTTCCTCATCATAGAGTGAGTATGGGCTTGTTACGCCTGCGTCGATGATGTTACCCTTGTAGAGTTTAAGCTTAACATCGCCTGTAACATACTCCTGTGTGCTGTCAACAAATGCTGACATAGCCTCACGAAGAGGTGTGTACCACTTGCCGTCGTATACGAGGTCTGCAAATGTGTTTGCAAGGTTCTTCTTGTAGTGAAGTGTGTCCTTGTCAAGGCAGATTTCCTCGAGCTTATCGTGAGCCTTGTAGAGGATTGTACCGCCCGGAGTCTCATAAACGCCACGAGCCTTCATACCTACAAGACGGTTCTCTACGATATCAGTGATACCTACACCGTTTCTTCCGCCGATTTCATTGAGCTTTTTAACAAGTTCAACTGAGCCGATAGCTTCGCCGTTGAGCTTTGTAGGAATACCCTTTTCAAATGAAATTGTGATATATTCTGCTTTATCAGGAGCCTGCTCAGGAGATACGCCGAGTTCAAGGAAGCCTTCCTTGTTGTACATTGGCTCGTTTGCAGGATTCTCGAGGTCAAGACCTTCGTGGCTTAAATGCCAGAGGTTCTTATCCTTTGAATAGTTTGTTTCACGGTTAATCTTGAGAGGAATGTTCATCTTCTCAGCATAAGCAATTTCGTCCTCTCTTGACTTGAACTCCCATGTTCTCCAAGGAGCAATAATTGTCATATCAGGTGCATAAGCCTTGATTGCAAGTTCAAATCTTACCTGGTCGTTACCCTTACCTGTACAGCCGTGGCAGATAGCGTCTGCGCCTTCAGCCTTAGCGATTTCAACAATTCTCTTTGCAATGATAGGTCTTGCAAAAGATGTACCGAGGAGGTATTTACCCTCGTAAACTGCGCCTGCCTTCATTGTAGGGAAGATGTAATCTTCAACGAATTCTTTGTTAAGGTCTTCAACATAGAGCTTTGAAGCACCTGTCTTGATAGCCTTTTCCTCAAGACCGTCAAGCTCTGTGCCCTGTCCTACGTCACCTGAAACTGCAATAACTTCGCAGTTGTCATAATTTTCCTTTAACCAAGGAATAATAATTGATGTATCAAGACCGCCTGAATAAGCAAGTACTACTTTTTTAATTTTTTTATTTTCAGCCATTTTTAAAACCTCCGCTTGAATTTGATTTATGTTACTATTACATTATACACTCACTTTTCAAAAAATCAAGTGTTTTTTGAATATTTATTCAAAAAATTTTCATGGTCGGATTTTATGTCCGTATTTTATGAATTTTGTTAAATTATCGGCTGTTTAAGCCGATATACAAGCTGTTTTCATTAACCTTACGACCTGATTTCACGAAAAAATGCATATATACATTAAAAATGAATATTCAGAATATTCATTCACTTATGCAAGATAATGCATAATATTCAGCATAAAATGAATATTAATTAATTTTATTTACATCTACCCCGACTTCTGTTATACTTAAATCAAATAAATCTGCATAATTTATTTTGAAAGGATGATTATTTATGGCTATATTCAAGGAAATTACTCCGAGCGAAATCGCAAATAACCCGTTTGACTTAATCGGCAAAGACTGGGCGCTGGTTACAAGCGGAAATACTGACAAATTCAACACTATGACAGTAAGCTGGGGCGGTGTAGGAATTATGTGGGGCAAGCCTGTCACCTACACATTTATCCGTCCCCAGAGATACACATTTGAGTTTATGGAAGCAAACGGATATTTTTCAATGAGTTTCTTTGACGAGGAACAGCGTGACGCTCTCAAGTTCTGCGGTTCAAAAAGCGGAAGAGATTACGACAAGGTAAAGGAAACAGGACTTACACCTGCATTTACCGAGGACGGAGTTCCGTACTTTGAGGAGGCAAAGCTTGTGCTTGTATGCAAAAAAATGTACTCACAGTTTTTAAATGAAGACTGCATTGAAGATGCCGAAAGCGTTGCAAAATGGTACGACAACGACTATCACAAGATGTATGTAAGTGAGATTACAAAAGTGCTTGCGAAGGAATAACCCCAATATCAAAGGTCGGCAACATCGCAATTGATGTTACCGACCTGTTTTTATCAGCTTGAATAAATCTGTGATTAATGATATACTATTTTCGGAGGTGATTAAAACGCAAAGTAAATCACTTGAAAAAAGCATCGAAAATGCTGTTGCATCAATTGAAATGGAAGGCTATCATATCGATGACCAAAGCAAAGCTTTGTGCAGACAATTGCTTTCAGGAGAAATATCTATGGAAGAATATATCCGTCTTATAAAACAAAAGGTCGGTGTGAATTAATGACGTATAATTTAAATTCCATAAACGACGACTGTTATGAAGGCACTTCTTGTTTGATTAATAAATTCGGAATAGCCGATGAAAATAAACTATCTGAAATCGAAGCAAACATAACACTTGTAAAATCAGCTCAATTGGAAGAAAATCCTATTAATGGTAGTTTTGATACAAATCATTATAAAAATATTCATCGTTATTTATTTGAAGATTTGTATGATTGGGCAGGCAAATTCAAAACTATAAATATTTCAAAAAAGGGCACTTCATTTGCTGATACAAATGAAATTGAATCTCTCTGCAACAATTGTTTCAAACGCCTTAAAGAATATAATTATTTTCAAAATATGAGCTTTGAAAATTTTATTGAAAACATTGTAGATTTATATTGCACTTTGAATATTATTCACCCGTTCAGAGAAGGCAACGGAAGAACACAACGTATTTTTATTTCGCAATTAATCCGTTATAACGGATATGATATTAATTTTTCTGATATACATTCTCATTACCTTATGATTGCTACTATTCAATCCGCACAAGGTTTTACAGACAATCTTTCGGATATATTCAGAAAACATATTATAAAGCCATAGAAACAAAGGTCGGCAACATCGCAATTGATGTTACCGACCTGTTTTTATAAATTTATTCGGAAAGTAGTCTTCGGAACTTTTATCTTTCTGACTATTGAAACGGCAATAAAATCGACAAGAACAATCGTTCCTGTTAAATACGCCAATACTTCACCTAACATTAATCCTCCTCAAAAAATCAGTAACCCCAACGGTCGAAAAATCTTACATTCCGGTATGTGAGAATATAATTTTGGCTTTCGTGGAATGTGCTCTGAACAAGTTGAGGATTATACATATACATTATCCTGTGCTGAACAGCGTCATGGTTCTCATCAAAAATATATTCCACCGCCCTGATACAGTCAGCGTTCGGCTCTATGTCAGTTCTGCCTGTGTATCTGCACTGCTCGATAACCGACTGAACGCTTGTATATCCGTCAAAGCACATCGCATTTTTTACAGCCTGAGCAATAAGTGATGCGCCTACAAATCCGCCTGAACCGAACTCGCCCATACAAAGTCTTTCAAGTAAATCTCTGTCGGCTTCACACAGAGTTACCTGTCCGCATTTATATGTAGTGTCGGGATTGTCGATAGCCACAAGATACCCTGCGTTCCACTGTGCATTGTAATCGGCAGGAGTTTGTGCAGGTATAGCTGTCGCAAACGCAACCGTAGCCTTTGCAGTCGTTGGCTGAGTTGTCGGCTGAGCCGTTGTAGCTTCTGTTTTTTTCTTCGTCACGGTCGGTTTTGTTGTTTCCACAGGCTCTGTTGTTGTAATTTCAATTGAATCCGGAGACGCCATAAGTTGTGCGACATTCGGATTGACATTCATCGCCTGAGCAGTTTTTTCTGACTCTCCCGCAGTGAGTACACTTCCTGAAAATACAGTCTGTATCACAATCAAAACTGTTACAAATACAAGTATAACAGACAGCACAGTGTTAAGTTTTTTATTACAAAATTTTTTCAATTCCTATCACCAGAATATAGGTAATACCGCACACTAAGGCTTTTGCTGTTAATTGTGCCGTGTTGCCTATAGTATTTCCTTAATTCTATCATAATTCACAGTCTGTTTCAAGCAATATCATAAATAGTTACAAAAAGCGACATTTACCAAATTAACTCAATTGTCGGGGTCGAGTGCCTCGGCAACGTGACGTTGCATCCAATTCGGTCCAGTGCCTCGGCACGCAAATCGAGTAGATAGGTTGATATAATTTATAACTTTATTTCCCGACCATATAATTGATTTATTGGTTATGTTTTCAGCAAGAGCAGAGCCCTTGCCCTACAAAGTACAAAACAACGTCAAATCAACGTAACGGTCGGGCAACCGTTTTGAAAAAGCTGACCGACTTTTATCCTCGAATTACGAGCCGAGGTACTCGGCAATGTAGCAGTTTCCTATAACGTTAAAATGGCTAACCTCTGTTTTTGTCAGAGATTAGCCATTGTTATTTACCAAATCAACTTAATTGTCGGGCAACTCACGTTTATTATAAAAATAACCTGTCTGCCCAAAGTTAAAAGAATTATGCCTTGCCTACTGAACCGAAGAGTTCCATCTTTTCCTTAACAGTAGCCTTGATAGCTTCTGCGCCCGGAGCGAGGAGCTTTCTTGGGTCGAAGCCCTTGCCCTGAAGGTCCTTGCCTTCTTCGACATACTTTCTTGTAGCCTCAGCAAATGCAAGCTGACACTCTGTGTTAACGTTAATCTTTGAAACGCCGAGTGAGATAGCCTTCTTAATCATATCAGCAGGGATACCTGTACCGCCGTGGAGTACGAGTGGCATTTCGCCTGTGAGCTGCTGGATAGCGTCGAGTGTGTCGAAGCTGAGACCCTGCCAATTTTCAGGATACTTACCGTGAATGTTACCGATACCTGCTGCGAGCATTGTTACGCCGAGGTCAGCAATCATCTTGCACTCTGCAGGATCTGCACATTCGCCTGCACCTACTACGCCGTCTTCTTCACCGCCGATTGAGCCAACTTCTGCCTCAATTGAAAGACCGAGCTCTTCGCAAGTTGCAACGAGTTCCTTAGTCTTAGCGATATTCTCTTCGATTGGGTAGTGTGAACCGTCGAACATTACTGAGCTGAAGCCTGCTTCGATACAAGCCTTTGCGCCTTCGTATGAACCGTGGTCAAGGTGAAGTGCTACAGGAACTGTGATGTTGAGTTCTTCGAGCATACCGTTAACCATGCCAACTACTGTCTTGTAGCCGCACATATATTTGCCTGCGCCCTCTGATACACCGAGGATTACAGGTGAGTTGAGCTCCTGAGCTGTTAAAAGAATTGATTTTGTCCATTCAAGGTTGTTGATGTTGAACTGGCCTACTGCATAATGGCCTGCCTTTGCTTTTGTAAGCATTTCTTTAGCGTTTACTAATGGCATTTTAATCTTCCTTTGAAATATATTTCAACAGAAAAACGTCTTTTTCTGCCGAGTTGCTTTTATTATACAATAAATTTTTTTAAATATAAAGTCTTTTGCGGAAACTTTCTGATAATTTTTTAACAATTTATTAAATAACAGCCTGTTTTGCCTTTTTTTGATTAATTTTCACGAAATTTTCAGCTTTCCTACACAAACTAATCGTTTGTTGCGGTTGCTTTTAAAAATTTTACGTTGTATAATTATTTATAATTGCTGTTTATATATTGATTATTATGCAATTAACTTTGTTCATATAAATTCATAAGGAGATGTTATTATGGATAACAATAATTTTGAAAACGGTTTCCGTCCTCAGCCTGAAAAACCGTTTACCGATAAAACAAATCCAAATGCACCTATCCCTGAAAACTTCGGTCATCAGAACCCAGAGCCTGAAACACACAACAATTTTCAGCCTCAGCAGGCTCCTGTATGGCAGAACAACAATCAGGGATATCCTCAGCATAAAAACTACTACAATCCAAACTATTCGGCTAATCAGAATTATTATGCCCCTAAACAGCCTTCGAACGACTATTCACAGCCAGTTTACAGAAATAATTCAATGCCTCCTCGGAATCAAGCATACATACCGAATCCGATTCCTCCGCAGAACTTCGGCAGACCTCCGTACGGTCATCCTGCACAGCTTTACCCTCAGTACGGTGCTCCCGTGCCTTATGCACCGCCTGTTCCGAATGTTCCGAAGAAAAAGACAAGCGCAGGCATAGTTGTAATTATAGTTGTGCTTTCTCTGCTTCTTGTTCTGAGCGTTGTGGGCATCGTGATTTATGTATCATTAGACCATTCTGACGATAAAAACGACAAAAAGAGCGATAGCTACAGCTATACAATCCCGAATTACGGTTTTCAGTATCCGAATCAGGAAACAACTACAACCCCCGAGGTAAATCACGAAGATACCGACTACAGCGACAAAGTTGACTCCGACTACAAGGGACTTGAACTTAAATCAAAGCCAAAAGACTCTTCAGACAAAAGCAAATACACCTCGGAATACGTATTCGAGAAAGTTTCTGACTCAGTTGTAGGCATTATCTGTTACTCGGGCGAAGTTACAAGCGTTGAAAACTGCGACTCTCAGGGAAGCGGAATCATCATAACATCTGACGGTTATGTTGTCACAAACGCTCACGTTATCGGCAACAGCAAGACATCATACGCAATTCAGGTCATTACGGCTGACGGAAAGACATATGACGCAGGTGTTGTCGGCTTTGACTCAAGAACAGATATCGCAGTTCTGAAAATGGACGGTGCAAAAAACCTGCAGGCGGCAACCTTCGGAAATTCCGATGAAATCGAGCTCGGCGAGGATATCATCGTTGTGGGAAATCCGGGCGGTCTTGATTATCAGAACTCAATGACAAAGGGCATTGTATCAGCAGTTGACAGAGAACTTTCTTCAACAAGCCTTGTAAAATACATTCAGACCGACGCCGCAATCAATCCGGGCAACTCAGGCGGACCTATCGTGAACATCTACGGTCAGGTAATCGGCATTGCAACAGCTAAAATCGTTTCGGAACAGTACGAAGGTATGGGATTTGCTATTCCTACTGCTACTGCAAAGGGAATCGTTGACGACCTTATGAAAAAAGGTTATGTCGAGGGCAGAGTAAAAATCGGTATCGCAGGATATGAAATCACCTCCACTGAATCACAGTATTATAGTGTTCCGCAGGGCGTCTGCATAAGCGAGATTACAGAGGGAGGTCCCTGTGACAATACCGATATTCAGATTGATGATATTATCGTAGGTCTTGACGGCAAAGACGTAAAATCATTCGCAGATGTATATGAAATTCTTGAACAGCACAAGGACGGCGATAAAGTCGAGATTGAACTCTATCGTGATTCCGACGGTGAAACATATAAAACAAAGATTACCCTTCAGGCTGACAACAATTAAGTCAAGATATCAGTCAAGTAAAAAAGCGATGACCTCGCACGGCAACGTGACGTTGCATCCAATTCGGGCAGACAGCTTCATATTTTTATTTCGTCACAGATGTTGGTATTTTATCAAAACTTTACTTCTCGACAATAACAACTCCTGTTGGTAAAGTTTTGTCAAGCCTTCTGTGCCCGAGTGTGACCGAGCAGTTGCCTAAAACGTAAATATAAACGGCACAGGAAGTTTTATACCTCCTGTGCCGTTATGTTATTTTATGCAACTTTTGCTACATACTTCTGAATAAGTGTTGCTTCTACAATATTGCATATTCCGTCTCTGTTGACATCTGCATTTCTCAGCGTAAGGCTGTCAAAAGTTTCAGTTCCGATAAGGTACTTTTGAAGTTTTGATAATAATTAATCATATCAGCAGGAGATTTGATATTTATTCAATCTATATTTGATTGGTGCAGACTTTAAACATACTGTGACCGAACATAATCGACTGTGACTGAACATAATCGACTGTTACTGAACGTAACCGAACAATTTTCAACAATAAACGAGGGGATGCGGAAACCGCATCCCCAAAAAAATTACATATATTTGTTGCAAATTATATTAAAGTGAATTATTTAGAAGCTTTCTTTCTTCTTGCAACGATGAAGAGTACACCTGCGCAAACGATGAGTGAAGCACCAACGATTGTGAATACCATTGTACCCATACCACCTGTTGCAGGAAGTACGATTGGTGTATCTTCAACTGTGAGGTAAGAAACTGTGTTGTCACCGTCGTATGTAACTACACCTGTAGTAGAAATGTTAACTGTGAATACTGTTGAGTTAAGGCTGTAGCCTACAGGAGCTGTTGTTTCCTTAACATAGTATGTACCGGCCTTAAAGCCTGTGAACTTAACCTTACCGTCAGTACCTGTCTTTGCTTCCTTACCGTTAGCAGCTACTGTTGTACAAGCTTCGTCTGTGTAAACTGTGAAACCTGCAGGTTCTGCAATTGCATTTTTTGTAGTAGCGTCTACTTTGAGAACGTTTAACTCAAATGTGTAAACCCTAACTGTGTCACCAGGAACAGTCTGCTGGCCATATGTGTTTGTATATGTGAGTCCGTCAGAGTTAGTGTTGCCATCTCCGGCGATTACAGCATCTGTGTCAAGCTTAGCTGTTAATGTAACAACTACATTTGAAGCACTGTAGAAACCGTTATCATTATCAGCCTTAGCTGCATTGAGATAAGACTCTGTTAAAGCAATCTTAATATCTGAGAGATCTGTAGCATTAACTGTGTAATCTGTGTTTGCTGTTAACTTTGTGCTGTCAACGTAAACTGATTCTACTGCAGGGTCGCAAAGACCTGCTGACATTGTGTCGTGGATTGTGTACTCTGAAAGAGGCTGTTCTTTTGAACCTGTTACTGAAGCTGTGAGTTCAAATGTGATTGTATCGCCAATGTTAGCTGTTGTACTTGAAACTCTATTTGTACCTTCAACAATTGTCTTGTGAACGCCTACTGTACCATCTTCAATCTTGAGATTAAGAGCTGAAGTTGGTGTTACCCAAGTCTTGCTTGTAGCATCATAGTTAGGAATTGAAACAACTGCACCGCCTGTCTTCTTTACGCTTGTGCCTGCAGGTGTACCTGTAACCTTGATGTAGTAGATACCAGGTGTTGTTGTTGTGAATTCAGTAGTTGCTGTTTCGTCAAATGTTACATTCAATAATGATGTGCTTACAGCTGTAGCTTCGCACTCTGCGAGGAGAGCTTCTGAATCTACACCGTTAGCAGATGCCTTTGTGCCGAGAATAGTCTCGATGTTGCCTGTGAGGTAATCTGAATAAGCACCTGACTCAATATTTACAGTCGCAATCTTGTAAACATCGATTGTGTAGCCCTTTTTACCATTAATTGCTACAGAGTATTCTGTTGCTGCGCTTGCTGAGAATGGAATCATCATAACAAGCATCATAACTACGAGAAGTGCAGCGAAAATTTTCTTAGTTGTTTTCATTTTCATTTTCTCCTTTTTAATAATGTTTTAATATATGTAATTTATATCTAACCGAATGGTTATACTGAATTAATGACGTGAGGCGCTGTGTCTTGCCTTACGTTTTTTGCGCTGTGACCTGTCATAAGCCATATAGCCTGTAAACATCACTGCGCCTGTGCCGATAATGCCAAGACCGATGAAGAGGAATAAACTTGTTCCCTCACCGCTTGCCAAAGGCGTCACGATAGCACCGTCAACATAGTTGTATGATACTTCATACTTACCTTCTGTCGGAAGTGTAAAGTAATACATTTCGTACGTCGGGTTATAACCGGATGCCGGTGAATACTCAAACAGGCAATACGTCTGGTAAGTAGCTTTTCCTGAAATATAGTTATCTACATTTGTAGTAGTCCAATTACCCGAAGCGTCAAACTCGCCACCGTTTTTGAAAATTATGATATTTTCAAATGTTGCATAACCGTTTGCAACTGTCTGTTTTGTAATATTAGTATTGGCATTTATGATTGCCTGAAGCTCTGTCTTATCAATCGAATCTTTCTCAGAAACTCTGATAAGTCCGAATACAGTGCCGTCAACAAAATTACCTGATTGGTCTTTCTTGCCAACTGTTACCTTACCCTTTGTTGTGGTATTGGCAAATGACGGAGCCGTTGTTTTGTTTTCATCGATGAAATATTCGCCGTACTTCGCTTCGTCTGTATCACCCGAAATAGTTGCATCACTTGGAACTTCATAATATGTCGGGGTTGCTGTAAGCTCAGCACCGTTTGCAGTAACTGCAATTTCAACAAGATATACACTCTTATCGTATTTGAAATCAGTATTTGATCCCTGCTGTTCTGTTATCATAAATCTGTAATAACCAACAGCGTCAAAATTGAGAATAGTGTTATCTGAACGTGATTCAAATTTTACCACACCGTTGCTTACAGTTGATGATGACATCTTGTATGTTGCTCTTGAAATTGACTTGATTTTGTTGCCTGACTCATCTGTATGTGATGTTGTCATTTCGTCAAGTCCCTGAAGTTCAAAAGTAAACTTATCACCTGTATAAGCATTGCCGTCAAGAGTCTTTGAAACCTGTAGCGTTGTATTTGTTATGCTCTGCTTGTTGGCATATGAAACGCTTGTTCCATTGCTGTTGAGCACACCATCATAACTGTAGCTATCTGTATCTGTGCCGTTAATATTCATAATGCTGAAACCGTCTTTTGCAGTTTCGGTAATTCTGTACTTAACATTTTCAGGGAGATTTTTGAATACTACTTTCTGACCCTGACCAAGCTTGAACTTACCGTCTGTCGCAGTGTATATAACCGCATCATTACTGTAGCTGTATTCAAGATTATACGGTTTGTAGTTTGTACCGTCAAGGGCAAGCTCGATTGTGAAGTCAAACTTTTCACCTGTATCTGCCGAAGTTTTTTCATCAGCCTCATAAACAGCCTTTGAAACACTGAGATCCTTGACCTTCGTTTTATTGATAAGTTTTGTAAGGTAACTTATCTTTTCTTTTGCATCTTCCGCACCAAACTTGAATGTAACGCCTGAATAATCGCTACTGCTTACAGCTGATGTTGTTGATGCATTTGTCTTGTCTTCACTGTTTGTTTTGTCATATACAGAATATGATGTCGAATACGAATATCCGAGTTTTGTTGTGGTCGACTCCTTGACTGTAAGGTATTCTGCGTTGGTGAACACACCACCGTAAGATACTGAACTTCCGTCATTCATTGCAGCAGATTTTGAAATACTGCCGTTTGTCTGTGAAGTTGTAAAATCAAATGTATCATTTGATTCTGACACGAAGTCGTCTTTAATGCCGTTGTTGAGATTTGAAGCATCTACTGACTTCTGAACCTCAAGTTCGTTTGTTACAGGTGTCATTGTGAATGACATCTTCATATTTGATTCGATAAGTCCACGTTCCATATAGAAAATTGTGAGCTTATGAGTCTTTCCGTAATCAAAGTTATTGATTGTCTTTGTTTTTGATGACACATAACCTGCAGATGATGTCATTGAAGTATTGCTGCCGGGGGTGTAAACTGTATCTGCTGTGCCTGTAATCTTGCCGTTTTTGAAAATAATATTACCTGTAGATTCTTTATGTGAACCGCCAAGGTCGAGTGCAAGTTCACCGTCGATAAATACCCAAAGGTCATCGTCACCTGAGTATTCAAATTTTACATCCTCACCGCCGTTTGTGATAGAACCACCGTTGCTTGTGAAGGAACCATTACTGTAAGTCATCGAAGTGCTTACAAGAGTTTTTCCTGATGATTTTGCTGAATTGAATGTAAGGTCGGCTGACTGTGAACTCCAACTCTGAGAATTTGTAAGTATGAAATAATCATAACCGCTTACATCAGCAGGAGTAAGAACATCTCCGTTTGAGAAAGTCTTTGAAAGCCATCTTCCTGATACACCGTCGCCCCATACCCATACATAGTAAGTACTCCAACCGTTGTTGAGATAAATACCTTCGGAAAGTGCAACACCGTTATTACCGGTTGTGGTAGTGCCACCGCCGATTGTGCCGCCCTCAGGAACTCGGAAATCCATATCAAGTCTGATACCGAAACCGTAGTTAAGATTTTTGCCGTCACCATTGTTATTAAACGGGAAGATACCATAACCCGATGTACTTCCGCCGGTAAAATATTTTAGACCGTCCTGAACACCGTATGAAGTTCCTGCACCGTACTGAACTGCTGTAGGAGTGTTATTTGACCATTGGAATGAAACGTTATCTGTTGCATTCTTTGAGTTAAAACTGTATGTTGTTACTGAACCATCAGAACTAACAGTCTTGCGGAATGGGAATTTTGCTGAAATTATCTGACCAATTGATTTACTGTTATACTTTGTTCCATTAAGCCAGTCGTTGTTAAACCAAGGTGCTTTTGTTGAAGTACCTACCATAAGGTCGCCGTCAGAAGAAAGCTGGCTCTGTACAAGTCCCTGAACTGATGCATTATAATTTGCATGGCCGACTGTATAATAAGTACCGCCCCAATCCGATTCTTCGGCTGTACCTGTGCTCCAGCTTGTAATAAGACCATTGGAGTTGTTTGCCGCATACATCATATTCTTATCGTATGAACTTGACTGACTATTATATGTAGTATTGTTTACCCAATACCAACCAAATGGGTTGTAGGCTATAGTATTGTCATAGATAATACTCCAACCGTTTTTACCGTCCCAACCATTGCCACTATAAGTATCATCGTGTTTATTACCTTCAATGTCACCGCTGTCATTTGAGTATGCTTTGAAGGTATTACATAAGTTACCGAAGTACAGAGGGTATCTCCATGTAGAACCCTGTCCGGCTACATACTTATCTGATGATGATTTATAATAAGAAGACAAAGCTATATTGTACTGGTTGAACGGGAACCAAGCATTCTTTGACCCGTTAAGACCTGTACCTGCCTGTATAGGACTTCTCCAGCTTGTGTTATAAATTTCTGCATCGGAGAGATAGTCGTAATATGTTGCATCTACGCCAACGATATTGACTGATGAACTTTTATTTATTATATCCTTTGTTATATTGTAATCGGAATAACGCTGATTGCTGATTGCGTCACCGAGCGTAATCCATTTCTGAGATGAAATATCATAGCAATTTGCCGTACTTCCTGTTGTGAAAGAAAGTTTTCCTGTCTCAGAAACCGAACCAGCAGTGGCAGAGTTTGAAAAAGCAAACTTTGAACCCTTAGGAACCTGTACCTGTAAAATATTTGAATATGTAGTAGTTCCGTCGTTGTAAGTTGTTGTAAGCTTTACCGCATTGTTGTAAGGATCGTCAACATCATAGTGTGCATATGTTGATGAAGCCCAAGCTGATGGAACCCTAACATAAACAGTGTCATAAACCAACGCTGTATTGTAAGGATCTGAATATTTACTCCAACGTCCTGTTGTTTTACCTGTAAGATAGAAGAAATTTGAAGTTGTGCTTGTAGCCGTGCCTACGGAATCCTTTCTGTCAGCAACATTCATTGTTACTTCATTGAGCACACCGTAGTTCATCCATGAACCTGACTGATAGTCATAGTACTGATTAGGGGCATCGGGATATGTGATGTTACTTGTCTGACTGTTTCCGTTGTTGTTGAAAATCACATACTGAGCGTCTTCAGGAATTGCGTAATAACAATAATTCCCCGAAAGTGTTGTCATTGACTCGCCCGGCCAAGTTGTCATCTTGCTGTTGCTGTCACTCCAGAAGTAAATCTTCGGTGTAGACCAACTTGACGTGTTCTTGAACACAACCATCTTTTTACCTGACGAAGCAGTCGGATAAGTCACTGCCGAAGTATCAATATTCTGAATTGTAAATCTGGCTGTGCCTGCAATTGTTTTGAACGAATATACTCCGTTAGCAACCGCTCCTACAGTTGAATTGCCGAGATATTCAAGACTACTGTCATAACAGTAAATTTTTGTAGCACCGGATGTAGCAAGTTTCCAATTGCTTATAGCATCACTGCTCTGCCCGTTTGTAGTGACATACATTGTCTCTGCACTGCTTGTCTGAGACTCAGCAGCGTACATTGTAAAACAGGACAGCAACGAAATACTGCACATCATTGAAAGCGCCAGAACAATCGATATGCTTTTTCTCATAGCGATTGCAGTTCTTTTAAGAATTTTTTTCACCGGCTTTCACTCTCCCTCCAAAACAAAGTCTGCTCAAAAGCAGACAGTTTCTGTACTTAATTTTGGTACACCAATTCGTCAAAGGAATGGTGCCCTATTTTTTAATGCGTCTATTATATAATATTTTTTTGCTCATTTATATTGACATACTGAACAAAGAATTTTTTTGTTTTTGTAAAAATTATACAATAATATTATTTCGCCACAACATATGCACTTTTTTAATCCGAATTTGCGAGTTATTGTTACTTATTAAGATAATATAGTACAATTATCTCCTTTTTTGACGTGCTTATTTTTAACAAGCAACCAAAACTTCGTTTATATCAATTCAAATTTTGCAAATACTATAAAGTTATTGTGCATTATGCCCAATCGTAAATTTATGATATTTTGCTTTTGTAAAGTGAATTTTACATAAGAACAAATTTAAAAACTCAATATATATGGGAATTTGTGTAATTTCCAACTTTCTTTCCCGACAATTAATTGGTATTTCAATTTATCTAACGGTTGGGCAACTTAAAAACAACAATAAAAACAATAAAAACAACCCCTCTTCCCAAAGCTAAAATGATTGACAATTATGTTGAAATGGGATAAAATAATTAGTGCAGGATTGCCTGCATTTTTTACGTCAAATATATAAAAATAAATCACAAAGAGGTGAAAACTTAATGGACGCAGATGGTAATAAAGGCGCAGTTCCCGGGCGAAGTAGAACAAAAATGCACGCTGATGCGTTCATTTTGTTTTCGTTTTATTGCATACCGTAACCAACAACAAGCCGAACGGTACGGCATAATAACAGCCTGAGAGCACACGTCTTTACTCCACTACATAAGAAAAGGAGGAAAGATGATGGAACAGGTAAACGTTACATTAACGGAAACCATAAGAGTGTTGCTTGAAACAAAAAAGTTCAACACTCTCAGAGATATCCTTGTAACTATGAAACCGTATGATATTGCGGCGGTTTTTGAAGAGTTACAGGACGAAAAAATGCCGATTTTGTTCAGAATTCTGCCAAAGGAGCTTGCGGCAGAAACCTTTGTAGAAATGGACGACGAAACACAGGAATTCCTCATTCACGGATTCAGCGACAGCGAGCTTAAAGAAGTCGTAGACGAGTTGTTTGTCGATGACGCCGTTGACCTTATCGAGGAAATGCCTGCAAATGTGGTAAAAAGAATTCTGAGACAAGCAGACAAGGATATGAGAAAGCAGATTAACGAACTTTTGAAATATCCTGAGGACAGTGCAGGTTCGATTATGACAACGGAGTTTATAACACTTCGTTCGGATATGACAACCGAAATGGCACTCAAAAGAATCAGACGTACGGGTCTTGACAAGGAAACAATCTACACCTGCTATGTTAAGGACGATAACAACAGGCTTATCGGTATAACAACGGTTAAGGATCTTCTTCTTGCCGATGACGATGGCACAGTCAAAGACCTTATGGAGGAAAACGTAATTGCGGTTAACACCCTTGATGATCAGGAAATTGTTGCGCAGAAGTTTTCCAATTATGACTTTCTTGCACTCCCTGTTGTTGACAACGAAAACCGAATTGTCGGTATCGTAACAATCGACGACGCTATCGACGTTATTCAGGAAGAGGCAACGGAAGATATTGAAAAAATGGCGGCTGTGTTGCCGTCAGACAAGCCGTATATGAAAACAAGTGTATGGGGAATTTACAAAAAGCGTATTCCCTGGCTTCTTATACTTATGCTTTCGGCTACATTTACAAGTGCGATAATTACTTCGTTTGAAGGCGCACTTGCAAGTGTAATTGTGCTTTCATCGTTCATTCCGATGATTACAGGTTCGGGCGGTAATGCAGGTTCACAGGCATCTGTGTCCGTAATCCGTGCATTGTCACTCGGCGAGATTGAGTTCAAAAGTATTTTTAAGGTTTTGTGGAAGGAACTGAGGGTATCTTTCTTCTGCGGTATCACCCTTGCGGCGGCAAACTTTATTAAGTTGATGATATTTGATTTGAACAGTAACGAAAACGCTTTTATGATAGCACTCGTCGTATCACTGACTCTTGTCGGAACGATTATGATGTCAAAGGTAGTCGGCTCAAGTCTTCCGCTTCTTGCAAGCAAGATAGGTTTTGACCCTGCGGTTATGGCGAATCCGCTCATCACAACAGTCTGTGACTCACTTTCACTGCTCATCTATTTTGCTATCGCAACTTCGGTTCTGAATTTATAAAAACTGACCGAGCGATTTAATTTAAAAATTAACAGGACGTCTGGATTTCTCCAAACGTCCTGATTTTTTTGATAGATTTGATATCGGTACAACATTATTCCTGCGTTTCGTCTGTTGTCTTACGATTGATTTTCTCTTCTTCACTGCCACGCTTTTTCTGCTGACGTTATTTTTCTTTCGTCTTTGTGAAGATGCACTGTTGTATGCAACAGCACGTCTTTTTGTGTTATTTCCGATGAGAATTGCTCTTGCAGAGTGGCTCACCGCATAAACTATAAAAATAAATACACATAGATTTAACATATAACCTTCCTCCTTATACTTTAATTATAAAGAAAAAGGTGTCCCATAAAACGTACTATGTTTTTTAGCTTTGGGTCTTTTAGTTTTGAGTAGATAGGTTTAGATTAATTTAAACGTCAGTTGCCCAACTATAAACTTGATATGTTGATAACTGCTACATTGCTTTCATTAAAGTCGGGCATAGGAGTTTTATAAAAATCAACCTGTCTGCTCGAATTGGATGCAACGTCACGTTGCCGAGGCACTCGACCCCAACCGTTGGCTTGATATATCGGTAACTGCTACATTGCTTTCATTAAAGTCGGGCATAGGAGTTTTATATAAATCAACCAGTCTGCTCGATTTGGATGATACGTCACGTTGCCGAGGCACTCGACCCCAACCGTTGGCTTGATTTTTCGGTAACTGCTACATTGCTTTCAATAAAGTCGGGCATAGGAGTTTTATAAAAATCAACCTGTCTGGTAGATTTGCGTGTGGTGTCACGTTGGCTGGTGCGTTGATTTGACGTTGTTTTATATTTTGTAGGGCAAGGGCTCTGCTCTTTTCTGAAAATGTTAATTTAATAAATAACAATGGCTAATCTCACATTTACGTTGAGATTAGCCATTCTTTATATTGTAAACTATAACAATTTAACACACAACATCGTAGGTCAAGGGCTCTGCTCTTGCCAAAAACGTAACCGATATATCAATTATATGGTCGGGAAACAAAGTTATAAATCACATCAACATATCTGCTCGAATTGCGTGTCGAGGCACTCGACCGATTTGCGTGTGGTGTTGCACTTGCTTGACAATCTGCCGTGTATTTTTTGCTTGCAAAAAAGACGGGGGGGATTCACTTTTTTATAATTTTCCACCTTTCCTCAAGCCTGTCGAGCGAGAATGTCGCATTTGCAGGGCTTGTGGAGGGAAGTTTTACCGCTTCAATTCCTGTGCTTTGGAAAATGTATTTTACATAAAGATTATATGCGGTTGCGCCGTTTGCAAAAATTCTCTTAACCTTGCTGTTTTGCAGAATTTGTGAAATATCATTCGGAACAACGTCTTTTATTGAGCTGTCGCTTGAGCCTGTCACGGTGCACGAGTGTATAACGTCCCACAGGGCGAGGTTGTGGCTTAAAACAATCTTCTTCTTGTCCTCAATTGTCTGCGGTGTTTCCTCGTTAAACAGCCTTGCAATCAGCTTCCAGAATCTGTTTTGAGGGTGTCCGTAGAAGAACATTGCTTCCCTCGACTTTACCGACGGAAAACTTCCGAGTATCAGAGTTTCCGAATTTTCATTATACAACGGCGGTATAGGGTGAACTATATTTTCAGAGTCAGCCATTACTCATACCCTCTTTAATGATTTCAAGCGCAGTTTTTGCGTCAGTATCTGTGAGTTGTCGCAAATCTCCGAGCGGATAATCTATGCCGAGGTTTTCATATTTTACCTTGCCCAATGTGTGATAGGGCAGAGTCTCAATCTTTTCAAGATTTGTAAACGGTTTTAAAAACTTTCCGAGTGCGATAAGCTCTTCACGCTTGTTGGTGATATCGGGAACGATAACGTGCCTGATTCGCATTTTCACGTTCTTTTCGTTGAGATATTCTGCAAATTTCAGAATATTCACGTTTGAGTGTGACGTAAGCTTCCTGTGCTCATCATCGTCAATATGTTTGATGTCAAGCATAACAAGGTCGCAAACGCTTACAAGCCTGTCAATTTTGCTCATTCGCTCTTCATCATCGGGATTGAACATAATTCCCGATGTGTCAAGGCAGGTGTGTATGCCCTTGCTTTTGGCAAGTGTGAACAGCTCAATCAGAAAATCAAGCTGTAACATCGGCTCTCCGCCTGTTGCGGTAATTCCGCCTGTTGTGTAAAAGGTCTTGTTGCGTTCGAGTCTTTCGATAACCTGCTCGGCTGAATACTGTGTTCCCGACCCTGCCGTCCAGGTGTCGGGATTATGACAGTACAGACAGCGCATAGGACAGCCCTGAAAGAACACTACAAAGCGCACTCCGGGTCCGTCAACAGTGCCGAATGACTCGAATGAATGAATATATCCGTTCATAGTTTTTCCTTATTATATCTCAAGTCCGCTTGTTGTCTTGAGGAATTCATAAAGTTTTGTTCTGATTACTTCAACTCCGCCCACGCTGTCGCTTTCGATATTAAGCGGCATAATCGGGTCGTGAACCGAGAGTCTGAGCAAGAACCAGCCGTCTCCGTTATCCTTGTCAAATGAAACTCTGATGCCTTCACGGTTGTCATCTGCAACCTGCCAGCCCTCCTGAGCTTCGGCATATGCCGTGAGGTCTGCAATGATTTTCTCACCGCAGGCTCTAAAGTCCTTTTCTGTAATCTTAAAGCGTATTTCCTTGCTTTCTACAGGCTCTTTAAGCTCTGCTGTAAGCTCATCAAGCTCCTTGCCTGCTTTTCTGAGCTGTGCCGCCTTGATGATGATTTTTGTGCAGAGATATGCACCATCGTCGAGGAAATAGTTTTCACGCATTGCGGCGTGACCTGATGTTTCGATTGCAAGAGGACAGTTGATGCCCTGTGCGTTAAGCTCAAGTGCCTTGTCGATAACGTTCTTATAGCCCCTGCGATAGCGGTAATGCTTTCCGCCGAGAGTATTTTCAATAAAATCTTTTAGACCGCTTGATGTGATTGAGTCGGTAACGATTGTTCCGCCTTCGTTGCCCTCAAGCGCAATAGCCGAAGCAACTGCCACAAGACGGTTACGGTTGATTTCGTTGCCCTTTGAGTCAACTGCACCTCCACGGTCAACGTCTGTATCGAAGATAACGCCCAAATCAGCGTTTGCTTCTTTTACGGCTTCGCAGATTGAAGCCATTGCAGTTGCGTCCTCAGGGTTCGGAACGTGGTTCGGGAACATTCCGTCAGGGTCGAGGTAACGGCTTCCGTTTGTGTCCGCACCCAAGACTGAAAGTACCTTGTCTGCGTAGAATCCGCCTGCGCCGTTTCCTGCGTCAACTACAATCCTGAATCCCTTGAGAGGGTGGTCATAGTCCTCTGCGTTGACTTCTTTCTTTATCTTTTCGCAAAGCCCCTTTGCGTAGTCGCTCATATAATCAACTTCGGTGATTTTTCCGCCGTCACGGCTTTCAGGTGACTTTCCGTCCTGTGCAAAGGAAAGGATAGCCTCAATATCTTTGCCCTCAAGTCCGCCCTGTCTTGTGAAGAATTTGAGACCATTTCTGTTGAACGGGTGATGACTTGCCGTAATCTGCAATGCACCGTCACAGCCTAAGTCAACTGTTGTCATAAACATTGAAGGAGTTGATGCAAGTCCGCAACAAAGTACGTTTGCACCGCTTGCCTTGAATCTGTTTGTTGTAATTTCCATTATGCGTGGACCTGAAATTCTGCTGTCACGTCCTACTGAAATTGTAAGTTCGTTTGCAGGCTTGCCTACCTTTTCTGAAAGCCAAAGAACAAAGCCGTCTGCCATTGATGCAACAACGTCGTCAGTCAGGTTTACGTTCTGACCCTCAACGCCTTCGCTTGCTACGCCTCTGATATCTGTTCCGCTTTTGAACTGTTTATAAAACTCGTTTAACATATTTTCTACCGCCCTTCGGTTGTTTTCATTAGATATTATACCGCATAAGGCGTAAAATCTCAATATAACCTTGAAATTTAAGTTTGTAAAAAGACCGATTATTTTTTTGCGATTATCGAAATAAGTTGTTGATTGTGCCTAAATCAAAATAAAAATGTTGTCGATTTGTAAATTCTTTAAAAGCAATAATTAAGCAACTTGCACATAATTTAATCTCGTTGTTTGTCCAGTATTGACATATAATTGAAGCAAGTTACAAAATCGGAGACGAAAAATTGTTGACTTTTTCGGAAACTTGATTATAATAATAAGTGTCAAGTAAATAGTCCGCTTGACTATCGGCTGATTTCCAATTAGCTTTACTCGAGTAAAATTGAATTATCAAAAAGTCGATAACATAATCATGATTTGCCAAATGGTAAATGGCGCACGAATAAACCAAAACGTTATATTTTTAAAGAATTGTTAGGAGGAAACATTTATGACACCAATTCTTAGCTTACACAATGTTGATGTAACTGCGTTCCTCGCCGTGCTCGATACCTGCGAGGGCAACGTATTTCTCGTTACTAAAGAAGGCGACAGATTAAATCTTCGCTCAAAACTTTGCCAGCTTGTTGGCTTGACACAGCTTATCGAAGGTGGTAAAATAGCAGAAGCAAGCATTATTTGCGAAAACAAGAACGACGAGAGCAAGCTTTTCAGATTCAACTTTTTCGGCGAAACAGGTAACGCTCAGGTTGGCTGATAACAGCTTATTACTAAAATAATTTCACGTTTTTCACGTTAATTTCAAAACTTCTAAATCCAAAAACAGTCGCTTATTCAAGCGGCTGTTTTTGGTTTTTGAGGAATCTGACAAATAGCAACGTGACGTTGCATCCGATTCGGTCGAGTGCCTCGGCAACGTGACGTTGCATCCAATTCGAGCAGACAGGTTGATATGGTTTACAACGTTTGTTTCCCGACCATATAATTGATTTATCGGTTGCGTTTTCAAAACAACGTAACGGTCGGGCAACCGTTGTGAAAAAAATCACCGACTTTTATCCTCGAATTACGAGCCGAGGTACTCGGCAATGTAGCAGTTACCTACATATCAACATTACGGTTGGGCAACTAACGTTTAAATTAGTCTAAACCTGTCTGCTCAAAGTTAAAAAGCTAAAATAAACATAAAAAATATATATTTTACAGGAAAATTACGGTTAATTCACAAAACTTTTAAACTTTACATACATTTTACAATTCAATTACAAAGACATTACTTTGCTTTTATATTATGAGGTTCATAAAGGAGAGTATGATTTTATGGATTTCGAACACATTCTAATGTTAATCTGTGGCTTGCCTCTGTTCCTTTTCGGAATGAACGTTATGGGCGACAGCCTCGAAAAGTTCTCAGGCGGTGCCCTCGAGAGAGTCCTCGAAAAAATGACTAACAACACCTTCAAGGGCTTTTTGCTCGGTATCGGTGTAACAGCAATTATCCAGTCATCATCAGCCACAACAGTTATGGTTGTCGGCTTTGTAAACTCAGGTATTATGAAACTGCGTCAGGCTATCGGCATCATTATGGGTGCGAATGTCGGCACAACCGTAACTGCCTGGATTCTCAGTCTTTCAGGTATTCAGTCAGACGGTAACATCTTCCTCGAACTCGTAAAGCCTGCGGCTTTGTCAGCGTTTCTTGCACTTATCGGTATCATACTGACAATGTTCGGTAAGAAGGATTCAAATAAGAACCTTGGTTCAATTTTCCTCGGATTTGCCGTACTTATGACTGGTATGAGTATGATGAGCGATGCGGTTTCAGGGCTTAAAGACGTACCTGAATTTACCAATATCCTCACACTTTTTGATAACCCTATTTTCGGTATCCTTGCAGGTGCAATCCTCACAGCTATTATTCAAAGTTCAAGTGCTTCTGTCGGAATTTTGCAGGCACTTTCTTCAACAGGTGCAATTTCCTATTCAATGGCTGTCCCGATTGTTATGGGACAGAACATCGGTACCTGCGTAACTGCGCTTATTTCCTGTATCGGTGCCAAGAAAAACGCAAGACGTGCGGCACTCGTACACCTTTATTTCAACATTATCGGAACACTCGCAATAAGCTTATTGTTCTACGGTTCAAACCTGTTACTGCGTTACGATTTCCTTGATGACATTGTAAACCCTGCTTCAATCGCAATTATCCATACAATATTCAATATCTGCACGACAGCACTTCTTCTTCCGTTCAGCAGACAGCTTGAAAAGCTTGCCTGCCTCACAATCCGTGACAAGGACGAGAGCAGTGAAACACCGTTTATCGACGAGCGTTTTCTCAAAACACCTGTTGTTGCAACACAGCGTGCTTTTGATACAAGCGTAACAATGGCAAGACTTTCAGAGGGTACATTCCTCGGTGCTCTTGAGCTTGTAGGCAACTACGATGAAAAAACTGCCCAGACAATCAGCGAAAACGAAGATATGATTGACTCCTATGAGGACGTGATTTCAACATATCTTGTAAAGCTCAGCAGAAAGACGCTTTCCAAAAAGGACAGCAAAACAATGCAACTTATTCTCCACGCAATCGGAGATTTTGAGCGTATCAGTGACCACGCAATGAATATCGTTGAAGTTGCCAAGGAAATCAGCGATAAAAAGGTTCATTTCTCGACCGAAGCCATAGCAGGTCTTGAGGTTATGATTGAAGCCGTAAAAGAGATTATTAACAATGCAACTCTTTCGTTCATCAATAACGATGTTGAGCTTGCAACAAAGGTTGAGCCTCTTGAGCAGGTAATCGACAGATTGAGAGACAAGCTTAAAGAAGCTCATATCAGAAGACTTACAAACGACGAGTGTACAATCGAACTCGGATTTATTTTCTCAGACCTCATCACAAACATCGAGAGAGTTTCCGACCATTGCTCAAACATCGCAATCGGTGTAATTGAAATCAACAACGACGGCTACGAGGCTCACGAGTACCTCCACGAGCTGAAGAACTCAAATGATGTTCAGTACAACTCAGATTACAGGGAGTACAAGAAAAAGTACGCCCTCCCCGAAATCGCCCGCTAATTTTTTTAGCTTTTAGCTTTGGGCAGATAGGTTGTTTTTATATGAAACGTTTCGTGCCCAACTGTTAAGTCGATATATCGTTAACTGCTACATTGCTTTCATTAAAGTCGGGTATAGGAGTTATATAAAAATCAAACTGTCTGCTCGATTTGCCTGTCGAGGCACTCGACCCCAACTATTTACTCGATTTATTGGTAACTGCTACATTGCCGAGTACCTCGGCTCGTAATTCGAGGATATAAGTCGGTGAGTTTTTTCACAACGGTTTCCCGACCATATAATTGATATATCGGTTGCGTTTTTGGCAAGAGCCTGAAAATTAAGATACCAACAGATATTTCCCTTTCGCAGAAATGCGGAAGGGATTTTTGTTTAATATTAATTTAACGGTTAAAAATTCAATGTATAAAATGTAAAACCTCCCTTGTTAATAGGGAGGTTTTTAAGAGGGGTACTATTCAAAATTACGCCTTGGATTTCTTATTGAACCAAATGAGTGCTACGCCCGATGTCATCAATACCATTACGATAAGCATTGAAACTGTCATACCTGTTGATACTGCACCGTTGCTGTTGTTTGTGCTTGTGCCCTGAGGTGTGTCAACTGTTGCAGGTTTGCTTTCATTTGTGTCAGTTTTATCTGTTCCGTCTGTTACTGTTGTTGTAGGCTGAGTTGATGAAGAGTCAGATGGTGTGTCTTTTATTGAAACCTCTGTTTCAGCTGTTCCCTCAATGCCAAGTCCCATTACTATTTTGTAATCGCCAGCATCTCTTACCCATATATTACCGTATGTTGAATAATCGAATGAATAAAGTCCTATATACTCAATCAGTCCAAATGGCTTACCGAATGTATAATTTATTACAGTGCCGTCCTGTCTTATGAGTGCAATTTCTGCGCCTTCCATATTAGTTGCAATGGAGTTTTCAGTGTTGATTTTTGATAAATCAAGCTTGTTGTAATCCTCAGATGTAGAACAGTAGTCAAATATCGGCTCTGTGAAAGTCTTGTTCGGATTTTTTGTTAATTCAATGCTTACAATAGGATTTAATACAAACGGGTCTTCATAAACTGTGATTGTCTGTGTAGTTTCGCAACCGCCAAAATAATAAGTGATTGTATTTTCGCCTAACGGAAGGTCCTCAAGGCCTCCAAGGTCTCCAAGAATACGTAAGTTATCTTCTTCTCCACCGCCGATTGACTGCCACAAATCTGCTTCCTCGTCAATTGTAACGTCATATGTTGTGCCGTCCTTTGCAGTGAAACGCACTTCGAGTCCTTCAAATAATACCCAGTCGTCGTATGTACCCTTTGTGTACTCAGGGCAGTCAGGTCCTTTCAGGATTTCGATTGATGTGACATTGTAATCAGGCTCATAAACTGTGATTGTCTGTGTAGTTTTGCAACCGCCAAAACAATAAGTGATTGTATTTTCGCCTAAAGGAAGGTCCTTAAGGTTTTCAAGAATCCATAATGCATCTCCTTCTCCACCGCCGATTGACTGCCACAAATCTGTTCTATCTTCAATTGTAACGTCATATGTTGTGCCGTCCTTTGCAGTGAAACGCACTTCGAGTCCTTCAAATAATACCCAGTCGTCGTATGTACCCTTTGCGTACTCAGTGCAGTCAGGTCCTTTCAGGATTTCGATTGATATGACATTGTAATCAAGCTCATAGCCCGGTTCATCGTCAGTGCTGTAGTCATCATAATAAGAGTTTTCGGTTTCCTCTGTCGCAAAAGCGTGCATAAGTGTGCTCGGAACAAGTCCGATCATCAGCAAAAGCGCAAGCATTATTGACAAAATTTTTGTTTTTCGTTTCATTTTTGGCTCTCCTTTATGATAAATATAAAAATTTTTCAACATACTACATTAGAATGTAGTATGTGTGTTTAGATTATACTGCATCAGAATGTAGAATGTCAAGACAGATTTTCAATGTTATTCTCATTACAGAGGTGTTGAAAAATGGAGAAATCTATTGGAAATGATTCGGGCATAGTTTTCAAGCTTGCCGATATTATGCGTGAAAAAGGATATTCAAAAAATAAGCTCTGCGTAAAGTGCAACCTGAGATTTGAAACCGTTCAGGGATATTATTGAGTATAATCCGTTGTAAGCAATGTTGTTGACACATTGCAATAAATACAGATATAAAAATAAATGGCTAATCCCACGGTGATTGTGAGATTGGCCATTATCTTTTACTTTTAAGGAAACTGCGTACTCGCTTGTTATATTTTCTGCGATATTATTAAACTTTCGGGGAAGGGACTTGCCGGAATAACATCACATTTTACGTTTTTAAATCCGAAATTTTCGATGTACTCTGCAAGCTGTTCTGAATCCCATTCGTGGTAGATGGTGAAGCCGAATTTTTTCATAAACCATACCTTAATATTAGGTGTGTTTACCTCAAATGTCGGTGAAAAGAGTATGCCGTCAGGTTTGAGCACACGGCGGATTTCTTGCAATGCTTTTTCAGGGTGAGGCATAATGTGCAGTGCGTTTGATATTACAACTGCATCAAATGTGTTGTCGGCATACGAAAGTGCAGTTGCATCTTCAACCGAAAAGCTGATGTTTTTAAATGTGTTTCTTTTGCGTGACTGCTCAACCATTTTCGGTGAAAAGTCCGTTGCTGTCCAGTGGTTTACTTTTTCGGCAAGGCGGAACGTAATCTGTCCTGTTCCGCAGGCTGATTCGAGAACATTCATATCACTGCTCAGATAATTTGAAAATTCATCGCACACCTTGTCAAATGCACGGTCGTTCGTTTTCATCATTGGGGAATACAGAAATGCAAATCTTTCCCAAAAACTTTTGTTGTCTTTCATATAATCACATCGCTTTCATTCTCTGTAACCTTGCGGCATACAGCACGCACGCTACGCTGACACCTGTGTCGGCGATTACCGACATCCACATTGAGGCAATTCCGAATGAGGCAAGTACGATCACAAGTGCCTTTATCGTCAGTGCAAATATGATG
>JBGUUJ010000037.1:0-3946 GCA_045133455.1 Ruminococcus sp. | reverse complement strand
CGTAGTTTTACGCAGGGACTTTATTTTTATCTAACTAAATACGGAGGTATTTTATGAATAATCAGATTGCTGTTTTACAAGACGAAATCACTCAAAAGCTTGCCGAAACAACCGACCTTGCCGAACTCGACAAAATCAGGGTTGCTTATCTTGGCAAAAAGGGCAGTATTACTGCTCTCCTAAAGGGTATGAAAGACCTCTCTCACGAAGAAAGAAAAACCTTCGGTGCAGAAGTGAATCAGCTCAAAAACTTCGCTACAGAAAAAATCGAAGAAAAAATCACTGAACTCAAGGAAAAAGAGATTGAAAAGGAAATCTCTGCTATGTCTCAGTTCGACATCACAACCCCTGTTGACCTTTCAAGAGGTTCTTACCACCCAATAACACTCGTTCAGAGACAATGTGAAACAATTTTTAAGTCAATGGGATTTACAGTTGAAGATTATCCCGAGGTTGTAACCGATTACGAATGTTTTGAATCACTCAACATTCCTAAGCACCACCCTGCCCGTGATATGCAGGACACTTATTATCTCGACAACGGTCAGCTTTTGAAGTCACAGACTTCAGCGGCTCAAAATGCAATTCTTAAAAAGTATGGCAAAAACCTTATTGAAAACGGTGTGCCGATTAAGGCTATCTTCCCGGGCAGATGCTTCAGAAACGAAGCCACCGACGCTTGTCACGAAAACACTTTCTTCCAGATGGAAGGTGTTATGGTTGATAAGGATATTTCAATTTCAAACCTCATCTTCTTTATGAAAACAATGCTTTCCGAAGTGTTCAAAAAGGACATCAAAGTAAGACTTCGTCCGGGCTTCTTCCCCTTCGTTGAACCCGGTTTTGAACTTGACATAAGCTGTCTTATCTGTGGTGGTGACGGTTGTCCTTCCTGTAAACACAGCGGTTGGCTTGAACTCTGCCCTTGCGGTATGATTCATCCGAACGTACTCAGAGAAGGCGGAATTGACCCTGATGAATACACTGGCTTTGCGTTTGGTCTCGGTCTTACAAGACTTGCAATGATGAAGTACGGTGTTAAAGATATCAGAGATTTAAACAGCGGAAGCCTTAAATCGCTTTCACAGTTTACTGATGACGAATAAGGAGGGTTTTGAATATGTTTTTATCAATGAACTGGATTCAGGACTTCGTAGATTTAAGCGGTCTTGACAAACTTGAACTTATCCATAAATTTTCTCTTTCAACTGCTGAGGTTGAAAACGAGATTTTCTTCAAAGGTTCAGACGTAAGCGGCATTGTTGTTGCAGAAATCAAATCGGTTGAAGAACATCCTGATTCAAAGAAACTTCACCTTCTAAAAGTAGATGCAGGTGATGCTGAACTCACTGACGTTGTATGCGGTGCTCCGAATGTAAGAGTCGGTATGAAAACCGCATTTGCAAAAATCGGTGCTAAAATCGGTGAAATCACAATTGCTCCACGTCCTCTTGCAGGATACACTTCATACGGTATGTGCTGTAGTGAAGATGAGGTCGGCATTTCTGACGATAACTCAGGAATTATGGACATCACCGAAAATGTTGCAAACGGTACTGACCTCAAGGATTTATATGAAATTGACGATATCGTGTTTGAGGTTGACAACAAATCCCTCACAAACCGTCCTGACCTCTGGGGTCACTACGGAATTGCAAGAGAGTTTGCAGCTCTTGCAGGCAGAGAATTAAAGCCTCTTGAGGTTGACGATTTACAGGCTTACGAGAATCTTGCAAAGATTGATATGAAAATTGAAGATTCTCTCTGTCAGCGTTACAGCTGTTTGCAGGTAGAGAACATCACAAGAAATGTAAGCCCTGTGAATATGAGAATCCGTCTTTTCTACTGCGGAATGAGAGGAATCAACTTCCTTGCCGACCTTACAAACTACCTTATGCTTGAAATGGGTCAGCCAATGCACGCTTTCGACTCACGCAAGGTTGAGAAAATCAGAATCAAGCGTTTCGATACTCCGTTTGTTTTCCGCACACTTGACGGTGTTGACAGAAATATTGACGAAAACACTCTTATGATTTGCAACGATAACACTCCTGTTGCAATTGCCGGTATTATGGGCGGTCTCGATTCCGAAATCGTTGAGGACACAACAACTCTCACACTTGAGTCTGCAACCTTCAACGCTGTTTCAATCCGTAAATCTACAGTTCGTCTTGCTCACCGTACAGATGCTTCAATGCGTTACGAAAAGTGTCTTGACCCTGAAATGACTACTGTTGCGATTGCAAGATTTGTAAATCTTCTCAAAAAGTACGACAGCGACATTAAGGTTGTTTCTTCACTCACTGACGAATATGCTTTCCGTTATGACACAGTAAATCTTGATTTTGACAAAAAGTTTGTTGACCGTTACACAGGCATTGAAATCGGCAATGATACTATTGTTAAAACTCTCAACAGCCTCGGATTCAAAGTTGAGCTTGAAAACGACAACTTCTCAGTTGTTGTGCCAAGCTGGAGAGCTACAAAAGACGTTACTCTCAAGGCTGACATCATTGAGGAAATCACAAGAATTTACGGCTACGACAATTTTGATATAAACACAACACGTTCACCTCTTTACCCTGTAAGAATGGACGCAGTAAAGAACAATGAAGATAAAATCAAGGATATCCTTGTAAAGAAATACAATCTCCACGAGCTTCACTCATATGTATGGGCATACAATGATGAGCTCAAAGCTCTTAATATTCCTGTAGAGAATAATGTTAAGCTTGCTAATGCAACCAACCCTAACATTGAGACAATCAGAAACTCAATCGTTCCTACACAGCTTTGTCAGGTTAAAACAAACACTTCTTATGCACCGGAATTTGGTATTTTTGAAGTAGGAAGAGTTGTTGAGGGACTTGACGAGAACAATCTCTGTATTGAAAATAAAAAGCTTGCAATCACACTCTTTAGCAAAACAAAAGACGTCAAGACACTTTACTTTGAGCTTCGTGATATGCTCGCTGTCATCACAAGTGACATCAAGCACAAGACTCTAACATTCAAGACTGCACAGCCAAGGCACAGCTATGAGCACCCTGTCAACCTTAACACAATTATGATTGACGGTGCTGAAATCGGTACAATCGGAATTGTTCATCCTGTTGTTGGCAAGAAGATTGACAAGAAAGCAAGCATTGTATTTGCAGAAGTTGATATGAATACATTCACAGAAGCTGAAAAATCTGCAATAGTTTACGAAGAGCCTTCAAAATTCCCTCCTATTGATTACGATATCAGCCTTGAAATTCCAAGCGGTATCTTCTACAGCAACCTTATGGAATGCTGGAAAAACGAGGGAACGGAAATTCTTAGAAACACAAAGATTGTTGATACCTACGACACCGAAACGGTTCACAGCATAACCGTAAGATTTGAATTCTCATCAAACGAAAGAACACTTTCATCAGCTGAGGTTCAGGAGATTATGGATAAGATTATTGCAAATCTCGAAAAAATCGGTGTTAACCTGAGAAATAACTAAACTGGCTCTATAATAAATGTTGATGTAACAAATAGAGCCTACAAAAATAAAAAGCGGAGCATATTTGTAAAAAATCCGTTAAAATGAAAAGTGTGAACAACCCATTTTAAGGATGAATCAAATATGCTCTACAATTTTCTACAGAGAAACATCTCGAATTGCAAGCGTGACGCTTGACCCAGTTCGAGTAGATAGTGATATCTTGAAAAACGATTGTAGCCCGACTATGAAAATTGTTATTTCGGTAAACTTGAATTTGCAAGCGTGACGCTTGACCCAGTTCGGGTAGAAAAAATAAATTAGAAAAAACTTTTGGCACATTGTAAAATGAAGTTGAAACAATAAAATAAAAGTGTCCACAGTGACGATTCTGTAGTAGAATTGAGTTACCACACACCAATTCGAAAGGATCATCACTATGGACAATCCAAATTGTAACACAGAACACAAGAA
>JBGUUJ010000036.1:0-4620 GCA_045133455.1 Ruminococcus sp. | reverse complement strand
ACGCTCGGGCACAGAAGTTTTGAATTAAAGATTTACTCGAATAAGGACTTATAGAAACTCCCCGAAGATATCGAAATAAAAGTGGAACAAGTTCGTTGCTTTATAAATAAAATTAAAAACAAATGAAAAGTACTACCTATCAAAAAATATATTACATATTGAAGACACTATCCCAATATCAACGCATTATTTTATCAATAGTTTACATCATTTTATTTATACGCAAAAAGCGTCGAATTATGCGCAAGGCTTCTCCGAAAAAGGAATCATATGATATAATAAAACTGTATAAATTTTAGAATTATAGGAGGAAATCTTATGAAAGTTTTCAATTGTATTTTGGGCTTATTTTCCATTCTGGGAGCCGTTTACTGTATCTTCTATCCGGGACTTACATTTTTAAGTACGGGATGGCTTATTACAATCCTTTTAGGTGCAATGGGTATATGCTCAATCTTTGAATTTGCAACAAGCTCTGATAAAAAAGAAAATAAAAGTCTTGCGGCAAACGGTATTGTAGGTTTGATTCTGGGTATCGGAGCAGCAGTAATTTCTGTATTAGGTATTTTCAGTCCCTTGATTCGTGGTTCACTTGATCTTATAATTCTTATGCTTTTTGCATTTTGGCTGTTTTATTCAGGTGTTGCAAGCATTGCTAAGTCAGTTAGCTTGAAAAAGAATGGCTGTAAAATGTGGATTCTTACCTTGATTTTAGGTATTTTAGTGTTACTCACCGGTATTTACGGTGTATTGCATCCTGTATTTACTATGGTTACAATTGGCTATATTATAGGCTTTGAGCTTATAATTTACGGCGTAAGACTTATTGCTTCAATATTTGAAAAATAATTATATAGCGGTGAAAAATTATGAAATGCTTGATGAAGGAGCTTGCAGGATATAAAAAAGAGGTGTTCCTAATTATCCTTACGGTTTTAGGTACAACCTTATGTACATTAGGCTTGCCTGCATTGCTTTCAATTTTAATTGATGAAGCCTACATAAATCGGGATTACCCTCAGGTGTTCAGGGTTGGAGGATTTATGATTGCTCTTGTTGTAATCGGCACATTCTGCGGTATTATGACAAGCCGATTTTCTGCTACAGTTTCAATGGGCGTTGGCAAAAATTTAAGAAGCAAAATTTTTAGAAAAGTTCAGTCTTTCTCACAGACTGAAATGGATAAATTTTCTGCTTCATCGCTTATTACAAGAACAAACAACGATGTTAGCCAGATTCAGACATTTTTGAATCAGTGCTTAAGAATTGCAATTCAGGCTCCGCTTATGTGTATCTGTGGTATTCTACTTGCAGTTACAAGTAGCCGTGAATTGTCTGCAGTGCTGGTAGTTTCAATTCCTTTGATGGCTTTAATTCTTGTAATTATTGCAAAAATTGCAGTTCCTCTTTCAAAGAAAATTCAGCTTAAAATCGACAGAATTAATCTTGTAATGCGTGAAAAGCTTACAGGTGTTCGTGTAATCCGTGCTTTTGGTACAATTGATTTTGAAACAAAGAAGTTTGACGAAATCAATAAGGATTACAAAAAGACAAATATGAAGTTGCAGAGAACTACAAATGCAGTTTTACCTGTTCTTGTAGTTGTAATTGCAATCAGTGCAGCACTTGTAATGTTAATGGCGGCAAATCTGTCAATCAACAAGGGTATTGACTTTACTGTTGGTGAAGTTATGGCTATCATTCAGTATATTTTACAGATTATGATGGCTGTAATAATGTTTACTATCGTATTTGTAATGTTGCCAAGAGCTGCCACAGCAGCAGACAGAGCACAGGAAGTGCTTGAAACAGAGCTTGTAATTGAGAATAAAGCAGAAACAAAGGATAATACAAGCAAAAAGGGTTATCTTGAATTTAAAAATGTTACATTCAAGTATCCCGGTGCCGAAAAGCCTGCTATTGAAAACCTTTCGTTTAAGGCTAAACCAGGTGAAACTACTGCTATTATTGGTGGTACAGGTATGGGTAAATCAACAGTTGTCAATTTAATTCCGAGACTTTATGATGTTACAGAGGGTCAGGTGCTTATTGATGATGTTGATGTAAGAGATTATGATACAGAAGTATTAAGAAAGAAAATCGGTTTTGTGCCACATAAGGCTGTACTTTACTCAGGTACACTCGACTCTAATATTGCATTTGGTGATGAAAATGCAACAGAGGAAAGAATTGAAGAGGCTGTTAAAATTGCCCAGTCATACGACTTTGTAATGAAAAAGCCTGATGGCTTCAATTCACCTATTTCACAGGGCGGTACAAATGTATCAGGCGGTCAGCGTCAGAGACTTGCAATCGCAAGAGCTATTGTTCGTAAGCCTGAAATTTATGTATTTGATGACAGTTTCTCTGCTCTTGACTTCAAGACAGATAAGTCATTAAGAGAAGCTCTTTCAGCAGAAACAAAAGAAGCTACTGTTGTTATAGTTGCCCAGAGAATCAGCACAATTATTGATGCTGACAGAATCATTGTAATTGAAAAGGGCAAGGTTGTCGGTATGGGTACTCACAATGAACTCGTAAAGACCTGTTCTGTATATAAAGAAATTGTTGATTCACAGATGAATAAGGAGGAAGAATAATGAATAAAAAAGTAAAATCCTCCAAGAAAAATAGCTCGTACAAAAGACTCTTTGGCTGTATGATGAAATACAAGGGCAGATTTGTCCTTGCTGTGCTTTCAGTTTTAACAGCCTCAATTGCCTATGCATCGGCACCTTTTTTAATGGGTAAAGCTACAGACTATCTTGCAGTGCTTTTCGGTACAGGCATTGACGGTCATTCAGGAAAATCATTCCTTTTATTCTTATGTCTTATGGCTGGTGCATATATACTCAACGCTATCCTTTCATATGTTGGCACATGGCTTATTGTTAGTGTTACAGAAAGCACAATTTATGACCTCAGAAAACAGGTTGACCACAAGCTTTCAAAATTACCTTTAAACTACTATGACACATCTTCATATGGTGATATTTTAAGCCGTATTACAAACGATGTAGATACAGTTTCAAGTTCATTACAGCAGAGTATCTATCAGGTTCTCAACGCTGTATTTACAATCGTTATAATCTTCTCAATTATGCTTAATATCAGCGGTCTTTTAACATTTGTAGGTCTTGCAATTGTCCCCGTTGCACTTCTGATTGCGTCAAAGATTGCAAATAAATCACAGAAGAAGTTCAACTCACAACAGTCAGAGGCAGGTAATCTTAACGGATTTGTTGAAGAATACTATGGTGGTCATAATGTTGTTACAGTATTCGGAAGAGAAGAAACGGTAATTGATGAGTTTGAAAGGACAAACGAAGCTCTTTATGAATCTTCAAGAGACGGTCAGTTCCTTGCAGGTACACTTTTACCTATAATGCAGAATATGAATAACTTGGGTTATGCGTTAGTAAGCGTAGTTGGCCTTATAATTGCAATTATGGGCGGACTTTCAATCGGTATGATTCAGTCCTTTACAATGTATTTAAGACAGTTCTCACAGCCTTTAACACAGGTTATGCAGATTACTAATGTAATTCAGGCTACAGGTTCAGCTTCTGCAAGAATTTTTGAATTTCTCGACGAAGAAGAGGAAGTAGCAGATGTTGAAACACCAAAATTTCCTGAAAATCTTAAGGGTCAGGTTTCGTTTGACCATGTTAAATTCGGTTACTTACCACACCAAACACTTATCCACGACCTTAATGTAGAAATCAATGCAGGTGAGAAGGTAGGTGTTGTTGGTCCAACAGGTGCAGGTAAGTCAACACTTATTAACCTCATTATGCGTTTCTATGATGTTAAGGGTGGCTCAATTAAAATTGACGGCATTGACCTGCGTGAAATGAAGAGGAGTAGCTTGAAGGATATTTATGGTATGGTGCTTCAGGATACTTGGCTTTACAGCGGTACAATTATGGAGAACATCTGTTACGGCAAGCTTGATGCTACAGATGAAGAGGTTATCGAGGCTTGTAAAAAAGCAAGGGCAGATGACTTTATCCGTACACTTCCCGGTGGCTATAACTTTGAGCTTCAGGAGGGTGCAAGCAATATTGCTCAGGGACAGCGCCAGTTGCTTACAATTGCAAGAGCAATGCTTAATAATCCGCCTATCCTTATTCTTGATGAAGCAACTTCATCCGTTGACACAAGAACAGAAGCAATGATTCAGGAAGCAATGACAGAAATGATGAAGGGTAAAACTTCATTCGTTATCGCTCACAGACTTTCTACAATCAAGGATTCTGCTAAAATTCTTTATATGCAGGACGGCGATATTCTTGAAGTGGGTAATCATCGGGAACTTATGGAAAAAGATGGCTTATATGCAAAGCTTTACAATAGCCAATTCTCTGATAATAACTAAATGTAATCATATAATATGTAATGTAAAAAAGCGAGTGCCTCGCACGCATTTCGGGCAGACAGCCTAATCTTTTCAAAACTTCTGTGCCCGAGCGTAACCGAGCAGTTTTCTATAAAGCAAAAAACTACCGCCAACTAACAGTCGGCGGTAGTTTCTGTTTAACTGCATACCGGTTGCAGTCCGAAAGTTTTATCGGTAACATTGAAATCGTAGAAAAACTCATTTTTTTCGCAGAAAGCGAT